>CALEWF010000237.1 GCA_937925455.1 uncultured Flavobacteriales bacterium
ATACGGTTAGCAATCTACACACCCGCTGACCCAATTATCAATTACGAATTATCAATTACGAATTGTGAATACAATACAATTAATTCATCTTCAAATCCTCTCATTTTCAAATCAATTCATTTCCAAATTGTTTCATTTCCAAATCATCCGCCCCTGCGGGGCGGACTGCTGCGGATGGAAGTGGAAAGCCCGCAGGGGCGAAGCCCACAGGGCACGGGGTAGCGGGGCTGAGGGCACAAAGACACCGCTACCCCGATGCCATGTGCGGCTGAGCCCCGAGGACTTGCAACGGACAGCCGCACAAAGCAGCCTATTATCAATATGCTAATGAAAATTTTGGGTTTATTGAATATTTCTTGTTTCTTAAAGGAAAATCTTCGTGTATCTTAGTGGCATTATGATTAAAAACTATCTTTTGCTGTGAAAAATATTGAACAGATTGCCGTTTTTACCTCTGGTGGCGATGCCCCCGGAATGAATGCCTGCATTCGAGCGGTGGTGCGCACCGGCTTATTTAATGGTCTCAAAGTTTGGGGCATACGTCGGGGCTATCAAGGGATGATTGAAAATGACTTTATACAGATGGATTCTTCCTCGGTAAGCAATATTATTCAACGAGGAGGAACTATACTGAAAACTGCCCGTAGCAAAGATTTTATGACTCCTGAAGGGCGTAAAAGAGCTTATGAAAACCTTCGGTCCCGCGGTATAAGTGCCGTTGTGGCCATTGGCGGAGATGGTACATTTACCGGAGCCAGGGTATTTATGAAAGAATATCCGGATATTGATTTTATAGGAATACCAGGTACCATTGACAATGACTTATCTGGAACAGATTATACTATCGGATTTGATACTGCCATTAATACTGTGATTGATGCCGTGGACAAAATCAGAGATACGGCCGCCAGCCATGACCGTCTTTTTTTTATCGAAGTGATGGGCCGAGATTCAGGGATGATTGCTCTACATTCCGGAATTGGGGTGGGAGCTGAAGCTATTTTAATTCCTGAAACCAAAACCTATGTGGACCAGCTGATACATCAATTGAAACGGGGATGGCTACGCAATAAATCTTCTTGCATCATCATTGTGGCTGAAGGGGATGATACCGGAGGAGCACAAGCGGTAGCCGATGCAGTAAAGCAGCGTTTTACACAATACGATACCCGGGTGAGTATTCTTGGGCATATTCAACGTGGCGGAAGCCCAACCTGCAACGACCGTATGTTGGGAACCAGGCTAGGTTACGAAGCTGTGGAAGCCCTTGTCCGCGGTAAATCAGGTGTGATGGTGGGAATTGTGAATAACCAGGTAGTATATACTCCATTTGAACATGCAATTCGTGATGAGGGAAAAATGAATTTGCAGTTGATGCGAATGGCTGAAATTCTTTCCATGTAAAGTACGGATGACTATGGTATCCGGTTCACAAAGTTGTTCTTCCTGGATTGAAGTAATCTTACCATTGGCATTGCCTCGCCAACTAACGTATGGTGTGCCTGATACCATGCAAACCAAACTTCAATCAGGATGTAGGGTAGTAGTGCAGGTTGGCAAAAATAAAATGTACACTGCTTTGGTATATCGTACCCAGGTACCTGCCCCCGAAGGTTATCAGGCTAAGCCCATTCTCGAAATTTTAGATGACCAGCCAGTAGTTACTTCCGGCCAGATTCGTTTTTGGGAATGGATTACCTCTTATTATATGTGTACACTGGGTGAAGTAATGAATGTGGCTTTACCCTCAGGCCTGCGTCTAGCCGCTGAAAATAAGTATATATTAGCAATTCGTGATATTGACCTGAATATTCTTAATAATCGGGAATATCTTATCGTTGAGGCTTTGTTACATCGCTCCTCCCTATCGTTGGATGACATTGTTAAACTTCTTGGCATAAAAACCGTTCAGCCATACATTAAAAGTTTGATTGAAAAAGGTTATCTGGCCGTTGAGCAGGAAATGAAAAAAGGCTTTGTGCCTAAAACTGAAACTTACATTGAACTTACCGAAACAGCTTATCAAGAAGAAAACCTGAAAAAAATATTTGACAACTTAATCAAAGCGCCTAAACAATTAGAAACGCTGATGCGGTTCATTCACCTTTCATCGCGTTATACGGCTAAGGTTCGTAAAGTAAAAAAATCAGATTTACTACAATTTGAGCAGGTATCTACCCAAGCCATTCGCGAACTGGTGAAAAAAAATGTTTTTAAAGAAGTAAAGGTGAAAGTGGGCCGATTTTATGCAGATAATGCTGAAGTGGCTCAGGCTTATTCTCTTACTGATGAACAGCAACGCGCCGTTCAGCAGATTAAGGAAGGATTTGCTCAAAACAAACCGGTATTGTTGCATGGCGTTACTTCCAGCGGAAAAACTGAAGTGTATGTATCACTCATAAAAGAATATATTGATGCTGGTAAACAGGTATTGTATCTGTTGCCTGAAATAGCTCTTACTACGCAGCTTATTCAACGACTTCAGCGGTATTTTCCAGGTAAGGTGGGGGTGTATCATTCTCGGTTTAACGAAAATGAACGGGTGGAGGTATGGAATGAAGTGTTGAAGTTTAGTACCGGTAATACGCGGTTTCAAATTATTCTGGGAGCAAGGTCTGCCTTGTTTTTGCCATACACCCAATTAGGACTGGTGGTGGTAGACGAAGAGCATGATGCTTCGTTTAAACAGCAAGACCCAGCCCCTCGATATAATGCACGCGATGCAGCCATTTATTTAGCTACCCGTCAGCAGGCGCAGGTACTGCTGGGTTCAGCTACGCCATCCCTCGAATCGTATCATAATGTGCAAATAGGGAAGTATGCCTTGGCAGAACTCAAAAGCCGGTTTGGTAATGTGTCTTTACCCGAAATTGTTACTGCCGATATAAGATATGAAATCAAACACAAAAAAATGCAGTCGCATTTTACATCGGTATTACTTCAGGAGATTCAGCAGGCGTTAGATAAGCGAGAACAAGTGATTTTGTTTCAAAATCGCCGGGGGTATGCCCCTATGTTACAATGTGGTGAATGTGGATGGGTGCCTCAGTGTAAACATTGCGATATTTCGCTTATTTATCATAAAAATTCTGATCAATTACGCTGTCACTACTGTGGTTATACCGAACGCATGGTAGATGCATGTAAGGCTTGCGGCAGTGTGAACCTCAATAAAAAAGGATTCGGTACCGAAAAGGTAGAAGACGAATTGCAACTATTGTATCCTAAAGCCCGTATTGCACGTTTAGACCTGGATACCACAAGGCGTAAGAACGCCTATCAGGAAATATTACAACGGTTTGCAGATGGTTCTATCGATATATTGGTAGGCACCCAAATGATTACTAAAGGTTTAGATTTTGATCATGTTTCGGTTGTAGGAATATTAAATGCCGATAATATGCTGCACTTTCCAGATTTCAGAGCGCATGAAAGGGCTTACCAACTAATGAGCCAGGTAGCAGGTAGGGCCGGACGACGCAATCAACGTGGCAAAGTGGTAATACAAACCTACAATCCGCAGCATGCTATCATCCGTCATGTAATTCATCATGATTATGAAGCCATGGCTCGGCAAGAGCTGTTAGAACGTAGTAATTTCAAGTATCCACCATACTACAAATTCATTGAAATCACACTCAAGGCAACAGATTATGCACAAGTAAAACAGGCGGCCTTGTATTTGGCAAACCTGTTAAAGCGAACCCTTGGCGATCGAATATTAGGTCCGGAAGTACCTGGTGTGGCACGCATAAGAAATCAGTTTTTATTTCGCATTTTAGTACGTTTGGAACCCGGGGCACCATTAAATACTTGTAAACAATGGATGCATGCTGCCATGCAAACTGTAAAACAAACTCCCGATGGTAAGCGGGTAATATTTCAAGTGGATGTGGATCCATATTAAGAAATTCAATTCTACTATGAATGGGCTATTAGTTAGATAGTGACTTTGTCATTAAGAATTTACCTAATCAACAACGCTTCGGAATAAACCTTATCTTTGCAGCTTAAAATTTATTTAGCATGGCTAAATCAGAAAAAAAACCAACGTTTGACCCCAACGGTCCAGCCGGTGCCCATTATGGTATTTTTGGACTTCCTTACAGTGCAGAGCAGGCAGATTTAATTCTCATTCCTGTGCCTTGGGATGTGACGGTTAGCTATGCTACCGGTGCTGCCAAAGGTCCTGCAGCTATTTTGGAAGCCAGCCGCCAGGTAGATCTTTTTTTGGCCGATGTGCCTCATGCTTGGAATAACGCCGTGTATATGCTTCCATTGCCTGAAGAATTACGCAAACGCAGTAAAAAAGCCAGGAAATACGCTGAAGCCTACATTCATTTGCTTACCGAACAACCCGAACAGGCCGAAACTGATAGAGCCAAACAGATGTTGGCTTTTGTAAATGCTGAATGTGCATTTATGAACGACTGGGTGTATAATCAAGCAAAAAAAATTCTACAAGCAGGTAAGATGGTTGCCCTTATAGGCGGGGATCACTCCACGCCACTGGGACTTATGAAGGCTTTGTCTGAAAAATATTCTTACAGTATTTTACAAATTGATGCTCATGCAGATTTACGTATTGCCTATGAAAATTTTACTTACAGCCACGCCAGTATTATGTATAATGCCCTTCAGCTTAAGGGCTTGAGAAACTTGGTACAGGTTGGTATTCGCGACTGGTGCCAGCAAGAGCAAGATATTTTTCAACAGTCGAAAGACCGTATCAACATGTTTACAGATGAGCAGCTTAAAAACCAACAATATGCCGGAAAGACGTGGAATGAGCTATGCGATGAAATCATTGCCAACTTAGCTGATAAGGTGTACATTAGTTTTGATATAGATGGATTAGACCCAAAACTTTGCCCCAACACAGGTACACCGGTTCCCGGTGGATTAGAATTTCATGAGGCATTATTTTTAATTAAAAAAGTGGTGCAAAGCGGCCGTCAACTCATTGGATTCGATGTGGTAGAAGTAGCCCCGGGTAAAAATGAATGGGATGCCAATGTAGGAGCTAGACTCATTTATCAATTGGCTAATCAAATGTTTGTAAGCTCAAAAAAATCAAAAACTGCCGCTACGAAAAGGTCTGCCCAAAAAAAATTATCACAATAACTTTAATTTAGTACAGATATGAAAGGTCCTATCTCACAATTCATAGAAAAAAATTTTCTGCATTTTAATGCTGCGGCCTTAGTGGATGCAGCCAAAGGATACGAATCGCATTTACTCGATAATGGGAAGATGATGATAACCCTGGCCGGTGCCATGAGTACTGCCGAACTAGGAAAGTCGTTGGCTGAAATGATTCGTCAAGACAAAGTGCATATCATTTCTTGTACCGGTGCTAACCTGGAAGAAGATATTATGAACTTAGTGGCTCACAATTCTTATAAACGAGTACCTCATTACCGCGATTTAAGCCCGCAAGATGAGTGGGAACTGTTAGAAAATCATTACAACCGGGTAACCGATACGTGCATACCGGAAGAAGAAGCATTTCGCCGCCTGCAGAAACATTTATATCGGGTATGGAATAAAGCCGACAAGGCTGGTGAGCGTTATTTCCCGCATGAATACATGTATCAAATGATTCTTTCCGGCGAGCTGGAGCAATACTATGAAATTGACCCAAAGGACAGTTGGATGGTAGCTGCTGCACAAAAGAATTTACCCATCGTTGTTCCCGGATGGGAAGACAGTACCATGGGTAATATTTTTGCATCATATTGCATCAAAGGCGAATTTAAGCCCTCTACCATGAAAAGTGGCATTGAATACATGATGTGGCTGGCTGACTGGTACACCAAAAACTGTCATGGAAAAGGTGTTGGATTTTTTCAGATAGGCGGTGGTATTGCTGGTGATTTCCCCATCTGTGTAGTACCCATGTTGTATCAAGACATGGAAATGCATGATATTCCTTTCTGGGCTTATTTCTGTCAGATTTCTGACTCTACCACTTCTTACGGAAGTTACAGCGGAGCTGTGCCCAATGAAAAAATTACCTGGGGTAAGCTGGGCATTGATACACCCAAGTTTGTTATAGAAAGCGATGCCACCATTGTAGCTCCCCTCATTTTTGCCTATGTGTTGGGATGGTAGTGATGTGAAAAGATTACTTACGATAGATTAAATACTATAGAGTAGCTAAGCAGGGAAAGAATTATTTTAATCCCGAATTAAGCAATAAGACATTTTATGTCGAACTATTGCTTTTATGAGGTTAACCCCGATTTAGAAATTGTAATTCATTCCATTTAGCTTAACTGAACATTTTAAATTTCTTATTAGCAATTTAAAAAGCATATAGCTGCTTAAGGGGCTGTCCGTTACAAGTCCTCGGGGCTCAGCCACACATGGCATCGGGGTAGCGGTGTCTTCGTGCCCTCAGCCCCGCTACCCCGTGCACTGTGGGCTTCGCCCCTGTGGGCTTTTCACTTCCATCCCCAGCAGTACGCCCTTTGGGGCGGATGAGAGGATTTTCGGCATCATTCCGTTTGGAACGAAGCAAAGCAAAGCAATCTGTATGTTACAAGGCATGTGCTTTCGTAGAAAGAGATTGTTTCGACTTATACTAAGCCCTCGTAATGACGCCATGTAGCATACAGATTGCCTCGGGCTGTAGCCCTCGCAATGATGCTAAGATTATCAGGGCAACGGGTGAATCCGCCCCTACAAGGCAGAGAATCACACGATTTCCCTCAAAAAAATAAATGCATATAAATTAGTTTAATTTTTTATCCAGTTTGGCTTTGCCCCATGTGATGATACTGAGCAAGCCAGCTGCTATAAGCATACTGTATAGTGGAAATACGGGAGTGAAATATCGGGCCCAGTCAATCCATAAAAAGTCTGTATTTCCCCAAAAAATTATCAAAAATGAAAGCAGTAACATGCCCGACGCATGAAAGACTTTTTCCTGTTTCCATTTGTTCCAGGCCAATCGTGCCAGTGCAACGATTCCCAGCAAAGCCAGTAATCCATCCATAAAATTAAAGGGTACTTTAAGAATAGTGCCAAATGTACCGTAATAATTTTTTTTATCGTCTTTTACGTAAGCTATTCTTTCTAACATCAGGTTCAGCTTCATGCCGCTGTCGCGTTTTAGTTTTGCCCAATTATTATATCCTTTGGGGTTATCGCGTTTTTCGTTTAGGGTAAGGATGTTAGCACGTTTGGTAAAATAATCATCAATACTTTCACGGGTAGCTTTTATTTTTTTAATGCTAGACCCTTGATATTGTGGATTGAGTTTTATAAACAGGGTTATGCTTATCACACCGGTAATAATTCCGGAAACTATCAGTTGAGGCAGTTGTTTTACAAGAGTGCCTGATGCTTTTCCGGTATTAGAGGGTTGAGGTTTTGTTTTTATTGTTTGTTTTTTGTTTAGTGCAGTCCATAGCAAAAGTAATCCCATTGGGACAAAACAGGCAAAGCTGATAAAAACAAGTACCCCGGCATTGAGTTTACTACCAATAGCCAACCCAATAACTATAGCGCTTGCTGTGGCAATGAGAATTACCTGCCACCAGGGTCTGATTTTTCTTACTGCATTGAGCTCTGCAATAATCAGAACTACACCCAGCGTAGTGAAAAAGGTTGAAAATGAGTCAAGCCCAACGGCCGTATTAACTTCAAAAAATGTTTGATTCAGCAAAAGCCAACCGGCAGCAATGAATCCAGTCCAAAAGTTAATATACAACCATGCGGCGATGAATACCAAAACAACGATGAGAGCTGTAAAAATGGCATTGGGAATTCTGGCAAGTTGAACATATTCTGAAGGAGCATAACTAAAAGGCGATGAACTGTATAATGAACTGGGAGCATATTCGTCTTCTTTGTATTCTTGAGGAAGTTTGATTTTTACATTCCCATGGTTTATCGGATGAGCAAACACGAAGTAACCATTGGGGTCTGGTTTATTTGCTGCAAATGTATTGATATACCAACCCATGATGTATTTCCCTACATTAGGGGCTTTCCACCCAAAGGTCCACATGGCTCTATCGTACCATTGAAACTCTTTTCTGGGAAATTTTAACGTATCATACTTTACAACTTCGCTGGCATTTTTTAGTGTAATAAAATCGTAAGGAAACTTAATGGTATCCGGATTAAACTGACTCCATTTTTCTCCGGTAAAAATATCAATCCCATGAATCCAGGCATAGGTTGGCCACCAATTATCTAATTCTTTAGTAGGCCGAATATGGCCTTTAAAATACATTTGGTATGATGCAATGGATGAACTGGTCCACATCTGTTCATCGTATCCGTTTGCATTACGGTGTTCAAGGCTGGTAAGCATCAGCGCACGAACCAAGGCAATAATACCTATCAATATAACGATACCGATACGTACCCAACGGTTTTGAAAAAGTTGCATAAACAAGGATTTGTTTACGAAGATAATACTATTCGTACATTTGCAAGAAATGAATAATAGCTTTGAAATATCAGCCGTAATTTGTACGTACAATCGTGAAAAGTACATTAGAAAAGCGTTAGATGCATTAGCCAAGCAAACCTTGGCAGTTGCTGATTTTGAAATTGTAATAATTAACAATAACAGTACCGATTATTCTGCTGAACGTATTGAGGAATTTATATTAGCACATCCTGAACTACATATTGTATTTTGTAATGAAGAGCAACAAGGCTTATCGCATGCCCGTAACCGTGGCATAAAAGAGTCAAGCGGTAAGCTGATTACTTTTTTGGATGATGATGCCATTGCACCTCCAGATTTTCTGGAGAAATGTGTTATGTATTTTGAGCAAAAACCAACCATGCTAGCCTTAGGCGGAAAAATTATTCCTGAATTTGTAGATGGTAAACCGGTTTGGTACACCAAATATTATTGGGGAGTAACCGGGGAGTTTGATCCAGGCAATCAACCGGGAGCAATACTTTATTGGGGAAAATTTCCTTGTGGCAGTAACATGACTTTTCGACGAGATTTTTTTGATACGTTCGGTTTATTTAATCCCAACTTGGGACGAAAAGGGGCAATTTTATTAGCGGGAGAAGAAAAAGAATTGTTTTCACGGGTGAAGGAAAAAAAGGATAAAGACCGGGTATGGTATCAGCCTGATTTGGTTGTGTATCACATGGTGGATCATACGAAGCTCAATGCTGATTATCTGGAGAAATTTTGCTATGGGTTTGCCAAAGGTGAAAAGTTGGAAGTAGCCAATGCCCCTTGGCATGTAAAGTTGAGACGATACATCGAATACTCCATCAAGCCCTTGGGAGCCATGGTGTTGGGTGTTATCTATATCCTTAAAGGAGAAAAAGAAAAAGGAAGTATGCTTTTTCGCTTTGGTTGGTGGATTTTAAAAGGAATGTGGAAATAAAAAAATCTTTTACTTTCTACTCGGTACTTTCTACTTGATTTGCTACTTCAAACCATCATACGCCCATCTTACATACACAGCCCCCCAGGTAAAACCACCACCAAATGCTGAAAGAATTAAATTATCGCCCCGTTTAAGTTTTGATTCATATTCCCACAAGCAAAGAGGAATAGTACCCGAGGTAGTATTGCCATATTTGTGAATATTCAGCATCACTTTTTCTTCGGGTAATTGCATGCGTTGAGCGGTAGCTTCAATAATGCGTTTATTGGCTTGATGGGGTACCAGCCAGGCAATGTCTTGGGGTTTTAAGTGATTGCGTTCCATCACTTCGGCGGATACTTCAGCCATGTTGGTTACAGCAAATTTAAATACTGCTTGCCCTTCCTGATAAACAAAGTGTTCACGCCGATACACGGTATCATACGATGCAGGGCGGCGAGACCCTCCGGCTTTTTGATGTAAGTATTGAGCCCCGGAACCATCGCTTTTCAGAATGGCATCCATAATACCATATCCATCGGTATTGGGTTCTAACAAAACAGCACCGGCTCCATCGCCAAAAATGATGCAGGTTGCCCGATCGGTATAATCAATAATGGATGACATTTTATCGGCACCCACTACAATTACCTTTTTGTATGCGCCACTTTCAATGAATTTGGATGCTGTAACGAGCGAATAAATAAATCCACTGCAGGCCGCATTGATGTCATAATTAAAGGCATTGATGGCACCTACGGCATCGGCTATGATGTTGGCAGTTGCCGGAAATTGCATATCCGGAGTTACGGTAGCACAAATAAGTAAGTCAATCTCTTTAGGATCAGTATTTGTTTTTTTAAGCAAGCCTTTTACGGCTTCAATGCCCATCACTGAGGTGCCTTGGTCTTTACCTTTTAAAATGCGTCGTTCGCGGATGCCAGTGCGACTTGTAATCCACTCATCGGTGGTATCCACCATCGTTTCTAACTCCTTATTGGTAAGAATATAGTCAGGTACATATCCCTGAACACCGGTGATGGCTGCTCTAATTTTATGCATGCTGTACCGCTTCTTTTATTTTTTCACAAACCGAAGTTTCTACCATCTCTTTGGTAACTCGGATCATATTTTTTATAGCCAATGAAGAACTGATGCCATGCCCTACAACAACCGGTTTATTTACTCCCAAAATGGGAGAGCCTCCATGTTGCTCATAATTGAATTTAGAGTAAAAGGGATCGTTTTTTCCTCCTTTACGAATAGCTATTTCGTAAAATTTTTCAGAAAGTTTTAATATGACATTTCCTACAAATCCGCTGCACACTGCAACATCCGCTTTACCATCAAAAAGGTCTCTTCCCTCTAAATTCCCAATAAAGTTGATTCCCTTGTATTCTTCCATCAGTTTATGGGCGGCTATGCTAAGTTGATTGCCCTTTTCTGGCTCTTCGCCAATATTTACTAATCCTACTCTTGGATTTTTAATTTTAAGTACGTTTTCAGCATAGGTAGCGCCAAGAATGGCAAAATCGAGCAAGTTCTCTGGCTTGCAGTCAGCATTTGCCCCTACATCCAGAATAATTCCATCTTGCCCATGTAGATTAGGCAGAATAGAAATTAAACAAGGGCGAAGGTCGTCACGTGATAATCCCACTTTAAAATAAGCTCCAACCAACATGGCGCCCGAATTTCCGGCACTACAAAATCCTTGAATCTCTCCGTTGCGAAGCATATCAAAGCCAACAGACATGGAGGACCGTGGCTTTTCGGCAAAGCTTTTTACCGGGCTGGATGACATGCCAATTACATCCGGTGCATGTACAAGGGTAAATTGGCTTGGATCTGCTCCTTTTTCTTTTAGCAGGGGTACTATTATTTGTTCATCACCCAGCAAAATCAATTCTAAATCATGGCTCCAGATTTGCTTTGCTTCGATAGCTCCTTGAATGGTTGCCTCGGGAGCAAAATCTCCTCCCATGATATCTAAGCCAATTTTGATCATAATGAATGATATGACAACAAAAGTATGAATTTATTTGAATGGCAATTATTTATCCAAACTAAGCTACTTAGGTCGGGTAGGGGTGATATTATTAAATTATTAAAAATGAAAAAACCGGGCAATGTCTCATTGCCCGGTAAATAATTTTATCATATAAATTTAAACAGATGTTTTGGCTTCTACTACCAGTTTCCCTTTGTAATAAAGGTTTCCGTCAACGTAATAAGCACGGTGGCGCTGATGAACAGTTCCAGTGGTAGAACAGGTAGAAAGCGTTGGCGCTGTAGCTTTGTAATGTGTTCTACGTTTATCTCTCCGTGTTTTGGATATTTTTCGTTTGGGATGTGCCATGACTTTATTATTATTATTTAATTATTATCCATTAATTTCTTTAAAGCTTCCCACCGGGGATCAGTATCTTCGGAAGATTGACCGGAATTTTGATAAGCCTTGAGCATTTCAATCATTTCCTGATTGCAGGTTTTAGATTCGCTTACATCATTTTGACAAAGCCGTTTCATAGGAATGGCAAGCATGATGTAGTCATACACATAAGGTGCCAAATCAATCTCATATTCTGAACGGGGAAGAGTGATCATGGTATCGTCATCTCCTTGGTCTTCCTCTCCAAAATTGACAATTAGTTTTTGCCTGATTTCGATGGGTTGATGATACTCATCCAAACACCGATCGCAAGGCGAATTTACCGTTCCTAAAATTTCAAAATCAAACACCAACATGGTGGGATCTTTCATTAAATGAACGGTTGCCTTTAAATCAGTCTGGCTAAATTCCGTCTCTCCTTCAAAGAACTCTCTGAAAAAGTCATCCTTGATTACATAATCAAAGATATGACTCCCGTTCTTCAGGCCTTCGTAATTGATGATATATTCTTGCAATTTTTTCACGACCTGAATTTGGGATGGCAAAGTTATCTGAAATAAACCATAAAACCAAACTTTTTTCACCCCTTTTCTGGAAATATTCCTTAAAAAAAATGTATAAGTTTGAAGCAGAACTTATCAATTCAATTATGCAATTCAAAGAATCTGAACTTATCATAAATCAACGGGGAGGGGTGTATCACCTCAATTTACGTCCTGAAGAGCTGGCCGATACAGTGATTCTGGTAGGAGATCCTGGTCGTGTGGCAGAGGTGTCGCGTCATTTTGACCACTTGGAAGTACGTACCGGAAATCGTGAATTTATTACCCATACCGGATACATTGGGAAAAAACGGATTTCCTGTATTTCTACGGGAATAGGAACAGATAATATTGATATTGTGCTAAATGAGCTGGATGCTGCTGTAAATATTGATTTGGAAACCCGTACTGAAAAACCGGAGAAAAAAAGTTTGAACTTAATACGTTTGGGTACTACCGGTGCTTTGCAGCCCGATATTGAAGTGGATAGTTTTATTGCTTCGGCTTACGTAATCGGGTTGGATGGATTAATGAATTACTATAAATATCATAAAACCATCGAACAGATGGATATGATCGAGGATTTTACCTGGCAAACCAGTTATCCGCATGTATTATCCAAGCCCTATGTTTTTAAAGCTTCAGATAGTTTGCTCAAATTGTTTCGTGGTGATAATTGCCATCATGGGATTACACTCACAGCTCCCGGCTTTTATGCGCCTCAGGGCAGGAAATTACGCTACGAACTTCTATATCCTGAATTGATTGATAATTACGCAAAATTCAGGTACAAAGAATTTTACACCACAAACTTAGAAATGGAAACTTCTGCACTCTATGGGTTAGGTACATTACTTGGCCACCAGGTATGTACTGTTTGCACCGTCGTTGCCAATCGCATCAATCGTACCTTTTCAGCCGATGGACACAAGGCTGTGGAGGAATTGATTAAATTTGCCTTGCAAAAAATTTGTTCTAATCCTTGATTACTTCTGATTTTTCTGATATTCATGCAATTGAAGATGCGGATGTTTCCTATCCGCTCATGGAGCATTTTTATACCATTCAGGGAGAAGGAGCCAATGCAGGAAAGCCCGCATATTTTCTTCGTTTAGGTGGATGCGATGTAGGATGCCTATGGTGTGATGTGAAAGAATCATGGGATGCGCAAAAGCATCCAATAATTTCTGTTCAGCAAATGGTACAATGGATAAAGCAGGCAGGTGCTGTGCGTTGTGTTATTACAGGCGGTGAACCGCTGATGTATGACCTTGCCCCGTTAACCCGCGAATTAAAAAAAAATGGCATTGAAACCATGATTGAAACTTCCGGTGTTTATCCCTTTACCGGAGTTTTTGACTGGGTTTGTTTTTCTCCTAAAAAATTCAAAAAACCGCATGATTCCATTTATGAACATGCCAATGAACTAAAAGTAATCGTTTATCATACATCTGATTTGGAATGGGGCATGGAACATGCAAAGCGTGTAAAAAAAGACTGCCGCTTATTTTTTCAACCCGAATGGAGCAAAGAAAAAAAAATGTTACCAAATATTATAGATTTCGTAAAACAATATCCTGAATGGAGTATTTCTCTGCAAACCCATAAATACATGAATATCCCCTGATTGCTTTCAAGAATATGCTTTTATGATTGAAAAAAATCTATTGAATTAGGCACTTAGC
>CALEWF010000238.1 GCA_937925455.1 uncultured Flavobacteriales bacterium
ACGACTTGGTAATGTAATTTCAAAAGCTCCTAAAAACGAAGCGGCAAACACCACAAAAATGATAAAGAACAGCATGTTCCAAAAAGCACTGCTGGCCATGCGGTTCAGAGCATCGGGACCAGCCAGTTTCGTTACCAAAAATCCCAATCCTGTATAAATTACAATAATTGAAAGGGCATATATTATTGCATTGGATATTCCTTTGGCTCGGTTTTTACTTTGTTTGGTAAAAAAACTTACGGTAAGTGGAATCATTGGAAATACGCAGGGAGTGAGCAACGCAAATAATCCCCCTAAAAATCCTGCAATAAAAATCCCCCAAAAAGTTCGTTTTTCAGGTGTCCAACCATCACCGCCGCAATCTTCTTCTAAATTGGCTAAGGCTTCGTCGCTCAGCATTTCCGGAAGTTTTGATTCTTGGTTTTCTATCATTACTGGGCAACCTTTGTTGCTGCTATCACCTGCTAGTTGCGGACATTCATCCTCTGCATCGGCCACTCCATCCCCGTCACTGTCTGGGCAACCCATGAGCGTTGTCAAACCAGCCACATCCGGACATTTATCCTGTGTATTTTCTACACCATCATCGTCTGAATCATTCGGATTTATTCCAATTTCAACTCCACCCACCGAAATGCTGAATAAAAATTTTTCTTCCACCGGCAAGCAAACTCCATCGTCCATACATGCCTGCCCGTAAATACTACCTTTTATTTTGAAAGGCTCTTGGCTAAGTATGGTAATTTTTTGTTTAAATACTACCGTTGCAGTTTCAAAATATGCTACGGGTCCCAAATATTCATCATTTATTTTTTTAGGCTTGGGTTCTATTACTTTCCCTTCGAACTTAAAGGCACCGCTTTTATCAAAAATAAATTCCAATGGATATGGAGGGTTTTCTTGTGAATATAAATGCCAACCTGATTCTAACTTTGCCGTAAAAATCAGTTCCGCTTGATTCTTTTCACCATATTTTACTTCATAACTCCATTTTACCGGATTCATCATTTGGGCAAATAAGTCCGAAACTGAAACAATACAAAAACTAATTAAAAGCAAGCCGAATTTTCTCATAGCATAATTCATATCCTTACAAAGGTAATAAACTTATGTGTGCTATACTTTAAGTTACTAAAATGGGTTTCTCTTTTTATAGATGATTTCCCGCAGATAACGCAGATAAACGAAGAAAAAATCAGCGATAATTAGCGTAATCACAGGGAGATTATATTCCATTTACATATTCTAAATATTCCGTCATTTATTGGTGCTACATTAAAATTTACTAATATCCCAAGTTTAAGGTTAGTTTGTTTAAAATACGTTAATACTTGCTTATGATGTACTGCTGCAATATTTTCTACTGATTTTACTCAAATTATTCTATTATTAACCAACAAATTTAACCAATATCCTAAATCCATTTTGATGTTCTTATAAAGAACGGGCAAAAGAACTTCACGTTCTACAAAAACTACTTTTCCCCTTAGTTCATATTCAAGTGCTTGTACATAAACCCACTCTAAAAGGCCAGCTCCAAGCGTATTATACACTTCTAATATCCCACCTCTAATAATGTATGCTATTTCATTTTCTGTCATTTTTTAATGAAGGAGCTTGTAGATTCAGAAACTTCTTTTTTTTATTCCTCAAGCCATTTGAATTTTTTTTTAACTGCTATAAAGTTTTGTAATCATTAACCAGTTAAAACTAAGAATTTCCAACAAACACTCAAACGGAGTTAAGCCTGATTCATCCCAACAACATTTTATCAATGCAATTCACTGTTGTCAATATAAATTTTAACCACAGTGTTTCTATACAATATTTTATTATCAGGCTGCTTAAGCGGCTGTTCGTTACAAGTCCTCGGGGCTCATGCACGCATCGCATGGTCGCAGCGGTGTCTTCGTGCCCTCAGCCCCGCTGCTCCTTGCGTTGCGGCATTCGCCCCTGCGGGCTTTTCACTTCCATCCGCAGCAGTCCGCCCTTTGGGGCGGATGATCTGATGATGAATTAATTTGAAGATTTATTTATTGCATTGTATTCATAATTCGTAATTGATAATTCGTAATTTAATATCAGAGCAGCAGATGCGTAGGTCGCAAACCGTATTGACAATGCGTTTTAGGAGTTAGTTGTGTGCGGAGGATGAGTTGTAGCAAACAGATTGCTTCCCCGCCAAAGGCAGCTCTCCAATGACGATTAGAACAACGGATCAGCGGGTAAATACGCCCCTACAATGCGGAGAAACACGCGTCCGATCCCAAAAAAGTATGATTACTAATGGCAATTTGGGGGTAAATAATTACAAATGGAAAATTCAGCAGATGGCAATTAGTACTGCCTGCTTCGCTTTACCAAATAATTCCAAAGTACTTGATGGTAGCCTTGATTGATATCAGCTTCTATAAAATCAATGCGGTATTGAGCTGAATGCAGTTTTAGTTTGTGCTCATATTTCTCCAGTGATTTTTTATACTCCTCCCGGATTTCTGCCGGATGCAGTTTTAATTCCTCGCCGGTTTCTAAATCAATAAAACGATAGGGTCGGTCTTCAAATTCAAACTGTAGCTCCAGCTTTTTATCTACTACATGAAACAATAATACTTCGTGCTTGTTATGACGCAAGTGCTGCAATGCAGAAAATATTTCATCCAGTGCAGCTTCTTTATCTGCTCCGATATTTTGAAACATATCACTGAAAATAACTACCAACGAACGGCGATGAAGCATCTCGGCTATTTGATGCAATAATGGAGCGGTGGCTGTTTTTTTATTGAAGCGGTCTTTGGATGTTTCAGTTAATTGCTCCAACTGATGATAAATGTATTTTTGATGAACTACATTGGATTTATCCGGTGTATGCAAATCTATTTGTTCTGAAAAAGCCGTAATACCAAAAGCATCCCGTTGCCTTCGCATCATTTCAATCAATGCCGCGGCACTTAAGGCAGCAAACGAAATTTTATTGATAGCACCCTGTGGCAAATCATCTTTTAACGGAAAATACATGGAAGAAGAATTATCCAAAATAATATGACAACGCAAATTGGTTTCTTCCTCGTAACGTTTTACAAATAATTTCTCTGTACGGGCATACAATTTCCAGTCAATATGTCGCGTAGATTCTCCGGTATTGTACTGACGATGTTCCGCAAATTCAACCGAAAACCCATGAAACGGGCTGCGATGTAAACCGGTAATAAAGCCTTCTACTACCTGACGTGCCAGAAGTTCAAAATGGGTAAACCGACTAAATTCCTGTATATTTATTGGTTGCATATAGTTAATACTGCATCAGTAAGAAATTTATTACTTCATAAACCCCTAATTTTTTGAAGGGCTTCCACCGTTTTTTCATATACCTGGTTAATAGATTGGCCTACAAAGGGTTTCCCGGTAATTAATTCATACAAATGAATGTAACGCTCACTTACTGTTTGTACATACTCATCCGTCATTTCAGGAATTTGTTGCCCTTCTTTTCCTTGAAACCCATTTTCTATTAGCCATTGACGTACAAACTCTTTAGAAAGTTGTTTTTGAGGCAGGCCTTTTTTTTGATTTTCTTCGTAGCCATCTAAATAAAAATACCGTGATGAATCAGGCGTATGCACTTCATCAATCAAAATAATTTCTCCATTGCGGTTGCCAAATTCATACTTAGTATCTACCAAAATCAGTCCTCGCTGTCGGGCATATTCCACACCAAAAGCATATAATTTACGGGTATATTCTTCTAATTGGCTATATTCGTCTTCAGGCACAATACCCTGCCGGATAATTTCTTCTCTGGAAATATCCATATCATGGCCTTCGTCTGCTTTAGTAGCCGGGGTGATAATAGGTTCGGGGAACGGGTCATTTTCTTTCATGCCTTCAGGCAAAGGTACACCGCAAAGCATGCGTTTCCCAGCATTATATTCCCGCCAGGCATGCCCGGTTAGATAGCCGCGAATGACCATTTCTACTTTGTAAGGTAATGCCTTATAGCCAACACTAACGTTAGGGTGAGGTGAAGTAATAAACCAATTGGGCACAATATGCCGGGTTTGTTCTAAAAAGGTAGTAGCAATGCCGTTCAATACCTGACCTTTATAGGGAATTTGCCGCGGCAACACCACATCAAAAGCAGAAATTCGGTCACTGGCAATCATCACCAACAGGTCTTGGTGTATAGAATACACATCCCTTACTTTTCCATGATATACGGCCGTTTGGCCGGGAAACTGAAAATCGGTTTGAAAAATCGTATTCATCTTTTATTTCATGATTTCATATTTGTTGTAAGCATTCAGAATTTTTTTCACCAATTCATGGCGAACCACATCTTTTTCATGAAAATAAATAAAACTACTGCCTTTTATTTTTTCTAACAATTTCATGGCCTCCGGCAATCCGGAACGTTGATTACGGGGAAGATCAATTTGTGTAATATCGCCCGTTACAACAAATTTGGCCGATTTGCCCATGCGGGTTAAAAACATTTTCATTTGATTGGAAGTAGCATTTTGCGCTTCATCCAGAATCACAAAGGCATTATCGAGCGTACGCCCCCGCATGTATGCCAAAGGAGCCACCTGAATCACCCCAGTTTCATTGTACATACGAAGTTTTTCGGCCGGAATCATATCCCGTAGCGCATCATACAAGGGCTGAAGGTAAGGAGCTAATTTTTCATTCAAATCCCCTGGAAGAAAACCTAAGTTTTCTCCTGCCTCTACGGCTGGACGAGTTAAAATAATTCGGCGAATTTGTTTGGCTTTTAGTGCTTTTACTGCCATGGCAACCGCTACATACGTTTTTCCTGTACCGGCTGGGCCTACAGCAAATACCAAATCATTATTATCAATGGCTTCTACAAGTTTTAATTGGGTTTGAGTACGAGGCTTAATTACCAAACCATCATTGCCATAAAGAATAGTACTGCTTTCAGGGCTTCTTTCCTTTATAAATTCACGGTCGTTCTCAGAGCAAATGGAATGAATGGCTTCTTCATCCAGCTTGCTGTACTTTTCAAAATAATTCAGCAATGCCAGAAATTTTTCCTGAAAATCTTCAATTTCTTCTTCAGTACCCATCAACTTTAATTCATTGCCCCGAGCCACAATTTGCAACTTGGGAAAATGTTTTTTGATGAGTTTTAGGTTTTCGTTGTGCACCCCGTAAAACCGAACAGGGTCTAACGAATCAACGATAATGATTTTTTCGCTCAAGACTTATTCAATATAAACTGCTCAAAAATAGCTTTTCCCAGCCGAAATGTTGCTATGTTTTGATGTAATTTTGAAGCGTGGCTATTATTACCCTGATATCAGACATGAGGCATTCTGATTATTATGTCGGAGTGTTAAAAGGGGCTATTTATCGTTTGGTCTCGGAAGCAACCATCATTGATATTACCCACGCCATAACGTTGGAGCAAGGTATTCTTCCGGCCGGGTATATGCTTCGAAACAGTTATCGTTTGTTTCCGGCAGGAACCATTCACATGATGGCAGTAAATACCCGGTTGGATTTTGAAAGCCGACACGTGGTATTTGAACACGAAGGGCACTATTTTGTAGGAACAGACAACGGAGTTTTTTCATTAGCCTTTGACGAACAGCCGAAGAAGATATTTGATATTTCACACCTGGAAGGCGCAGATGGAACATTTCCGGCGCTACAGGTTTTTGTTCCGGTAATGGCTGCACTGGCAAAAGGCAAAAAACCCGAAGAAATTGGAAAGCCAACGCTCGGTCTCATTCAAAAAACCATGTTCCGACCCACCATAGATGCCGATTCAATTTTAGGTACCGTCATTTATTCTGATGTGTATGGCAATGCCATTACCAACATCACCCGAGAACTTTTTGAACAAGTGGGTAAGGGCCGCAACTATGTTATTCATATACGAAGCTTAGAATACGGCATTCCCCGCATTTCTAAAAGTTATGCCGAAATTGAAAGCGGTGAATTAGTAGCTGTATTCAACGCTTCCGGTAATTTAGAAATTGCCATGAGCAATGGCAGCCTACTTCAATTTTTAAAAATTGGGGTAGGTGCAAATATTCGTATAGCATTTAAAAACAATTGATCTCCCAATGAAAATTATTCGCATTGTACGCATGAGTTTTCACCCACACCACATCCCCGATTTTTTGAGCATGTTTTCAAAAAAATATCCTTACATCCGTAATTTTGAAGGATGTACATACCTTCGATTATTAAAAGATGATCAACTGCCCCATGTTTATTATACATTAAGTGAATGGGAATCCGTAGACCACCTGGAGGCTTATCGAAAATCAGAATTATTTAAAGAAACCTGGAGGCTTACCCGCAGTTGGTTTAACGACAAGCCGCAGGCATATAGCCTGTTGGATGCCAACTTAACCTCAAATGGCTGAATACGTACGAATAAGGTTAGCAAAATTTACACTACTTTTGAGGCTCAAAGAATTTTGCTGCTGTGATTGCATTGCTAAAAAAAGAACTTAACCTGTTTTTCAGTTCAGTAACCGGATACCTGGTGGTTATCTTGTTTTTGCTGGTAAACAGCGTGTTTTTATGGCTCATGCCCGATGATAACCTCTTAGATTTTGGATACGCAGACTTATCAAGGTTTTTTGAAAATGCACCGTATGTATTTTTACTCCTCATTCCGGCAATTACCATGCGTTCGTTTGCCGAAGAAAAAAGCTTGGGTACCTTGGAAAGCCTTATTACCAAACCCGTTAGTGAAACCTCTATCATTTTGGGAAAATATTTGGCTGCATTAATTTTGGTGTTGTTTGCTCTCTTTCCCACAATAATTTATTACATAACACTCTATTTGGTGGGTAATCCGGTGGGAAATATAGACAGTGGGGCTGTGGCCGGTTCGTATTTAGGCCTTGTCTTTTTGGCATCGGTTTATATATCCATTGGCATTTTTGCCTCGTCGCTTACAGACAATCAAATTGTTTCGTTACTAATTTCATTTGTCATGTGTCTTTTTGTGAGCGAAGGATTCCAACTACTAGCAAATCTTCCGGTATTACGAGCATTTAATTTGTTTTTTATTGAATTGGCAATTCGTTCGCATTATATTTCCATCAGCCGTGGCGTAATTGATACCCGGGATGTGGTATATTTTATTTCTGCCAATGTGTTTTTTCTGCTAAGTACTAAAACCCTGTTGCAAAAACGAAACTGGTAAGCCATGAATAGCAGAAGAAATAAAGACTTGATGCAATTAGCCCTGGGATTGGTAATCCTGCTGGTAATAAATGTATTGGCTACCCAACATTTTAAACGATTTGATTTAACGGCTGAAAAACGTTTTTCACTTAGCGATTCTACCAAAGCCATTCTTCGCCGAATGGATGATGTAGCTCTTATATCTGTTTATCTGGAAGGGAAAGATTTTCCGGTTGGATTCAAACGCTTACAAAATGCAACCCGCGAATTATTGGATGAATTTCGGTTTTATGCCGGTAACAAAATTCAATACCGCTTTATAGATCCTTTCTCAAACGAAGACAAAAAAGTACAAGCAGATATCTACTATGAATTGGTAGATAAAGGACTTATTCCTACCGATTTAACCATAAAAGATGAAAAAGGCCGAAGCACACGAAGCATATTTCCGGGGGCCATCATTGCTTATAATGGTAGAGAGGAAGCCGTACAACTACTCCAAAGTCAATTTAACCAAAATCCTGAATTTGTTTTAAACCAAAGTATTGAACGACTAGAATATGAATTTTCAAAAGCACTATATAAACTATTAAACTTTGAGAAAAAGAAAACTGTGGCATTTTCCCGCGGACATGGTGAAATGAATGAACTGTATTTAGCCGATTGGATCATGGGTCTGCGAGAATTTTATGAAGTAGAGGGTGTGGAAATTAAGAATAATCTAGATGTACTTAATCAAACTATTTCCTGCTTGATTATAGTACAACCTGATTCAGCATTTGATGACGCATCAAAGTTTATTATTGACCAATATATTATGCGGGGAGGGAAAGTTTTGTGGCTGCTCGACCAGGTGTTTGCCAGCATGGATAGTATGCGCAATGCCAACTATACACTGGGCGTACCCCGTGATTTAAACCTTTATGACCAACTATTTAAATACGGGGTACGTGTAAACCCAACACTAATTCAGGATGCCCAATGTGCCCCCATTCCAATCAATACCGGAAATTTTGGAAACCAAGAAAAACAAGAGTTTTTGCCTTGGTATTATTATCCGGTAATTATTCCTGAGAGCAATCATCCCATAGTGAAGAATTTAAATTCGATTAAACTGGAATTTGCTAATACCTTAGATACTATTGCTGTTCCTGGGGTTCAAAAAACCATTCTACTTACTACATCGCAGCTTACTAAGGTATTGTATGCACCGGTTCGCATTGCCCTCAATATAGTTGAACAAGAACCTACTCCCGAGCGTTTTAACAAACCACACCAGCCTGTGGCAGTTTTGCTGGAAGGCCAATTCCGCTCAGTATTTGAAAATAAAATTGTGGAACTAAGCAACCGTACCCTCAAAAAACAAAGTGAACCTACTAAGATGATTGTGGTTGGCGATGGTGATATTGCAAAAAATTTGGTTAATCCTAAAACCAAATCCATCATACCACTCGGGCTTGACCCAAGAACCGGTATTTATTATGGTGGAAATAAAAACTTTTTGCTTAACTGTGTGAATTACCTAACCGGCGATAGCTGGTTTATTCCACTTCGTTCGAAAGAGTTTCGTATTCGACTGCTTGACAGAAATAAAGTAGCAGCACAAAAGCAGCAATGGAAAGCCATTAATACAGTGGTGCCGGTAATTTGGGTGGTATTGTTTGGATTATTGTATAACTATATTCGAAAACGCCGTTTTGCCTCTTAACGATTGTGGGTATGAATAGATTTAAATACATCATTTTTCTAATTAGCATCTCCCTATTTCTCTTAGTAACAGGTTGTAGCGGGAAAAGTCGTCAAAAAAACGAACTGAGTGATTTTAAAGTAGAAGACACTGCTTCAATTGACAAAATTTTCATGGCTGATAAAAGCAATCGTAAGGTATTGCTTACCAAAGAAAATGGCCGATGGATGGTGGATAATGAATTTCCCGCACGTGTGGACTTAATTAATGACCTAATGATTTTGCTTAAGCGAATTGAAGTTAAGCAGTATGTACCCAAAACCGCTCTTGAAAATGTAATTAAAAGCCTGGCGGTATATTCCACCAAAGTTGAAATCTATCAAAAAGGCAAATTAACAAAAACCATGTACGTAGGAGGTCCCACACAAGATCATTTAGGTACATACATGCTGCTTGAAGGTTCATCTACCCCATTTATCTGTTATGTTCCCGGTTTTAGAGGATATCTTACACCCTACTTTATGCCCATGCCGGAAGAATGGAGAGACCGGATGATTTTTGCCTACCATATAAGCGATATACAAAAAATACGCATGGAATTTGTGAATTTACCCGATCAATCATACGAAGTAACCCATGATAAGGGCCGCTTTGAGATTAAGTTGCTAAAATCAAATACACCTCTTCATAATTTCGATACCTTGGTTGTAAAAGACTGGATGAAAAACTTTAAAAACATTGGATTTGAATCATTTTTGGATGTTAACAAAGCCCGTTTAGACTCGGTTACAGCCAAGTATGGAATTTATAAAATAACTGTAACACAAACCGATGGAGTTGAACGTTCAGTTGCACTTTATCAAATTCCATTACCTCCAGGCACAGTAGATATGTATGGCAATGAAGAAAAAATTGATGTGGACAGAATGTATGGAATTATCGATGGGAAAACGGTGGTACTTTGTCAGTACTTTACATTCGATCCGGTAACAGTTCCGCCGAGCTATTTTTTTCCACCTCCGGCAGCTAACAAAAAATAGTTTACAGCCAATTCATCTTTAATAAACAAATTAAAGTTGATTGTCGAAAACTTATCTGTTCGCTCCCATTAAAAAATAATATATTTGCTTCAAACATTCATACCATGAATTTTGTCGTATCCAGTAAAACCCTTTTGCAACAATTGCAAATCATTGGTAGTGTTATAAGTTCAAATAGCAACGTACCTATTTTAAATGACTTTCTGTTTGAAGTACAAGATGGTAATCTTACTATAACAGGCTCTGACATTGAAACCACCATCTCCACCCAACTAAGTGCCGACCAAGTAAATGCAAAAAAAGATGGAAGCATTGCTATACCGGCCAAGTTATTATTGGATACGCTAAAAACATTTGCCGATGTTCCACTTACTTTTACAGTAGATGCTAAAACCAACGGTGTATTAGTTTCTTCAGACAGTGGAAAATACAAACTAGCCGGGCATAAAGCTGATGAATTTCCACAAATGCCGGAAATTCAAGCTATCGGTGGTATGAATATTGACTCACTGACCTTAGCTCATGCCATTCATAAAACGATTTTTGCCACTGGAAATGATGAATTACGCCCGGTAATGTCTGGCGTTTTATTTGAAATGGGAACTGAAAGTTGCAACTTTGTAGCTACCGATGCTCATAAACTGGTTTGTTACAAACGGAAAGATGTTAAAGCCACAACACACGGAAGCATTATATTACCTAAAAAACCTTTGAATATTCTTAAAAATATACTTTCTACACTTGAAACTACGGTTCAGGTAACATATAGCGCAAATAATATTGAATTTATATTTGGCAACTATAAGTTTGTTAATCGTTTAATAGAAGGGAAATATCCAAATTATGAAGCGGTAATACCTAAAAATAATCCCAATAAATTACAGGTTGAAAAAAATTCTTTATTAAACGCTATTAAACGCGTTTCAATCTTCTCTAATAAAACCACATATCAAGTTCGATTAAAAATAGCTGGAAGCGATTTGCAAATTATGGCTGAAGACTTAGATTTTTCAAATGAAGCCTACGAACGCTTAACCTGCCAGTACAATGGCGATGATATGGAAATTGGATTTAATTCTCGTTTCCTTATTGAAATGATTCAGAACATTGATGGTGAAAACGTATTGTTTGAATTATCTGAGCCAAACCGTGCAGGCATTATTAAACCTGCTGAAATTGATTCGGAAGCAGAAGATATTACCATGTTGATAATGCCTATCATGATAAATAATTAATATATTGCTTAGTAAATAGTAATAAGTAAAAACGGTTTATCGAAAATGATGTTGTATAAAAACGGGGTTTAATGCAAAGCAAAGACATTTGTATTAGTGATTAAACCATAAATTTAGTTAAACCCAAATTATGCAATAAAAAAGCCGGATATAATGCAAATTCATTTTCAT
>CALEWF010000239.1 GCA_937925455.1 uncultured Flavobacteriales bacterium
TACTATTATGTATGTGGCGATTTAAAAAATTTATTTCGGGTATAATCACTGTTGGATTTTTTTGTAATAGTTTTTTGGCATATTCTTATACCCCCCCTCTCATTCATAAATATTCTACCAAAAAGCTTTCAAGAAAAGATAAAGATAAAATGTATTGGGGTATTTTTTACATGCCCGGGTTAAATGTAAATTTTTTACGTTGGGCATCGCTCGAAAATTTCATTAAGTATCATAATATCTATTATTCAAATATACTTTCTGAGCCTTTGCCGTTAGATTATTCGTTTAAACCCGCCTTTATTCATGGGTTTGAAGCCAATATTATGGCATTTACTTTAAATACCCTGTGGACGAAAACAGTTGCAGACATGCAAGCTACATACACAAATGGGAATCAACGTATTATAAATATTGATTATAATACGTTTCAAATGGGTTTGGATGTTGAAATCCCCATTCGCATGATTCGCTTCGGATTATGTAACGGTTTGACAATGCATTGGGGTGAGTTTAGCTCAGGATATAAATATACTAACCTGGGGAATGGTTATATCAGCTATGCTCAAGACCAGCCCATGAACGGAATTTACAGCACACCCAGAATATTTGAATATATGTTAGGTGGTAGGCTGAGTGTTACCTGGAAATTTTTAAAATTTGTTTTTAAAGCACAGCACGTTTTTCAAGGTGATGATGAAACGCATTATTTAATTCCTTCTTATGATAAGCTTTTTAGTACTGTACCCGGTTTCGGTTATTATTCAGATGGTGATATTCCCAAATATTTCTATTATGCTCCGCAAGACATGAGTAATTTGAATTATCACACCGAACTTATTAATTATCCTCATGGTTGGTTTATTACATTTCAACTTGGTATTGGCTTCACAAATATTTTTGATATTAAACTAAAAAATTATTTTTAAAGGTATGAAACATATCGTAATTTTTGTAATACCTTTTTTCTTTTTTTCATGCAACGATTATGACTATCCAGATTTTTTGAGGGATAAAATTATGCAAGACATGAAAGGCAATTATCAAATTACCAAATTCATAAACCAAGATACTACGATATACAATCTATGTACAATTACGCTTACTTTTTATGAAGATCCAGATTATGAGTTTCCTCAAATTTATTTTGATAATATTTTATCAAAATATTCTTACATTTTTAAATATTTTCTTGCTGCTTATGGAGACAATATTCCATCAGATTATAGTGGAAGGTCTTGGATTTATTGGGAAGCTGACGTATATGAAAAACGCATAAACCTTTGGGCAATCGCTGGTTTAATGACATTACACAAAGTATTGAATCGTGAAATTATATCCTCTACAGAAGAGAAATGGTGGTTGGTGATTAACGACGAACTGGAAGAAATTTATTTGAAAAAATTATAGTTCTGTAAAACCTTGAAATACCATCACAGCCGGGCCCAATAAATGCACATTCGTATAATTTTCTTCTGAGATTTTTTCTGCTTTTACTTGTAAAATACCACCTTGGGTAACAATTTCACGTGGCTGAAACCCCTGCAAAAGCACATCTGCTGCAAGGTAAGATGCTACCACACCCGTTCCGCAAGAATAGGTTTCATCTTCTACTCCACGTTCGTAGGTACGTACCTTTAGTACATCTCCGATTTTTTGAATATAGTTTACATTGATGCCCTGGGCTGCAAATCGTTTGCTATATCTTATTTTTCGAGCTTCTGATACTAAGTTCAGCGAATCTACATCATGGCATATTCTTACTAAATGAGGGGACCCGGTATTGAGAATAACCGTATATTCATCAGTCAGCTCAATTCCATGCACAGGTTGCATTTCTAAATCAACGACAAATCCTTGATTGATGGTTTCTATGATTTGTGCCGAATGCAAACCGTCAATCGCCGTAAATCGAAGAATGGCATCCTGCTTTCCAATGCCCAGATGTTTAGCAAACGCAGCAATGCAACGCCCCCCGTTGCCGCACATGCTGCTCAGCCTTCCGTCTGAATTATAATATATCATCTTAAAATCGGCATCCGGTGTGTTTTCAAGCAGAATCAACCCGTCAGCACCGATGCCAAAGCGTCGGTGGCATAGCATTTCTATCTGTGGCTGTGTGGCTTGAAAAGTTCCATTTCGGTTATCTATCATAATAAAATCGTTACCGGTACCTTGGTATTTATAAAAGTTTATTTTCATTTAAACAATTTAACTTTTTTGACAAGTTTATGAATGTATTTTTGTATTTAAAAAATATGCGGTTAACACAAATTAACCCATAAATTGTAATCAAAGATAGGTTCTTTACGTTAATGTATAGGCTTTAAAAATTGAGTGTTATGAAGAATACTGTTGGAACCATTATGGCAGCTCTTGCCGGAGGATTATTATCGCTGGGTATTTATACCCATTTTGTACCCAATAAAACCATCATGCAGGTAGCTCCTGCTCCAGTTTTAAAAACCACTACGGATGTAACGCCTGTTCCTGTGTCGGGTGTTGATTTTACGGTAGCTGCCGAGCGAACAGTGAACGGGGTAGTGCATATTAAAACTATTTCTAAAGCTAGCGTTTCACAGCGGTTTATGAACCCTTTTGAACAGTTTTTTTTCGGAAATCCGTTTCAACATCAAATTCCTCAAATGGGAGCGGGGTCAGGGGTTATAATTACAGAAGACGGATACATTATTACCAATAATCACGTTGTTGATCGTGCTGATGAAATAGAAGTAACGCTGAATGATAAGCGTACCTTTAAGGCAAAAGTAATTGGTACTGATCCTAATACAGATATTGCCGTCATTAAAATTGATGAATCCGGCCTACCCGTGGTTCCCTTTGGAAACAGCGACCAGTTGAAAGTAGGCGAATGGGTGTTGGCAGTGGGCAATCCATTTAATCTTACTTCCACTGTTACAGCCGGTATAGTAAGCGCTAAAGGCCGAAACATTGACATTATTCAGGAAAATTATAAAATTGAATCATTTATTCAAACCGATGCAGCTGTAAATCGCGGAAATAGCGGTGGTGCATTGGTGAACGTTAATGGTGAGTTGGTAGGTATTAACACAGCTATTTCCAGCCATACCGGATCGTATGAAGGCTATGCTTTTGCTATTCCCTCAAATCTGGTGCAAAAAGTAGCCCGCGACCTGATTGAATTTGGAACGGTACAACGAGGAATACTGGGTGTAAATATTAAGGAAATCAATGCAGATTTTGCTAAGTTAAAAGGCATTCAGGTCCTGGAAGGTGTGTGGGTGGAAGCTCCTTTAGCCGGAGGTGCAGCCGAAGAAGCCGGAATTCGTGCTGGAGATATTATTTTGCAAGTAAATGGGGTAAAAGTTAATTCTGTATCAGCCCTGCAAGAGCAAATTGGATTGTATCGTCCGGGCGACCGCGTGAAGTTGCTGGTTTCTCGTTCGGGGAAACAGGAAGAAATAGTAGTAACCCTCAAAAATAAAGCAGGAACTACCCAACTGCTTGATAAGCCTTCTGAGGTAAATTCATTATTGGGTGCTCGCTTTCGGCCGTTAAGTGAAGAAGAGCTTCAAAAATACAAATTGCCGCATGGTGTGATGGTAGAAGAGGTTACAAACGGCAAGCTACGCAATGCCGGAGTAAAAGCCGGATACATTATTACAGAAATTAACGGGAAGCAGGTGAAATCGTTGGATGACCTTACCCAAGCCCTAAATTCTTCCAAAGGCATATATTACATTGGCGGAATGTACAAGACCGGAGAAAAAGTGTATTATTCTTTTAATTAAGTTATTACATTTCATGCCCGGTTTTTTTATCATTAAATAAAATAAAAAAACCGGGCCTTCGTTATTAGTTGACTTTTTGACAAAAATGTGTTAATTTCGCACTTTGTTTTGTTACGTTTATTTTAAAACGATAAACCAGTTTATTTAATATTATGAGGCAATTAAAAATTACAAAATCCATCACAAACCGTGAAAGCCGTTCGCTGGACAAATATCTTCAGGAAATTGGAAAAGAAGAATTAATCACAGCCGAAGAAGAAGTAGAGCTTGCTCGCCGTATTAAACAGGGTGATCAGGTAGCGCTTGAAAAGCTTACCCGTGCTAACTTACGCTTTGTGGTATCGGTTGCCAAGCAATATCAAAACCAAGGATTAACACTTCCAGACCTCATTAATGAAGGGAATTTAGGATTGATTAAAGCCGCCCAGCGTTTTGATGAAACCCGCGGTTTTAAATTTATTTCTTATGCCGTTTGGTGGATTCGTCAATCCATTCTTCAGGCCATTGCCGAACATTCTCGAATCGTTCGTTTGCCATTGAATCAGGTAGGTTCTTTAAATAAATTGAATAAAGCTTTCTCAAAATTAGAACAAGAATTTGAACGCGAACCGACAGAAGAAGAATTAGCACAAATTCTTGATTTACCTGAAGATAAAATCAAAGATTCAATTTCTATTTCCGGACGACATATTTCTATGGATGCCCCCTTGGTATCCGGAGAAGAAAGCACCTTGTATGACGTAATGGTGAATAAAGATTCACCACGTGCTGATAAAGAACTTATCAAAGAGTCGTTGCAAACAGAAATTGAACGCACCTTGGATACTTTGAGCGAACGTGAAAAGGAAATCATCAAACTGTATTTTGGTATTGGTATGAATCATGGCCTTACCATTGATGAAATCGGTGAAAAATTTGACCTAACCCGCGAACGTGTTCGCCAAATAAAAGAAAAGGCCTTGAAGCGTCTTCGCCAAAGCAGTCGCAGCAAATTGTTACGTACATATCTTGGATAACTTTTTTTAACGAAATTGTAAAAGGCTGTCCTTTTGGATAGCCTTTTTTTATTGGAATTTTGTAAATATGAAACCATCCGGATTGCTTTTTATTCCCCTTGTAATTTTGATTTCTTCTACCGCTTGCAGTGTAAAAAATTTCCGTTTGCAAGCAGGTCCACCTAATGTGGAATCGTATAAATCGTTTGATAATTATGTTTTCAAATCATCCGAAGAGCCTTTTTGTTTTAATGAATGTGTAAATACTACACTACTCGGCAAAAAGTTGTTGGTAAATAAAGGTCCTTTTAATTCAAACGTAGTAACGTTGGAGCAATTTCTCGAATCAGGTCCCACTATTGCCTTTGCCATAATTCGCAATGATACGGTATTGTATGAATACTATGCCCCCGATTACAATGAGCAGAAATTAGTAACGTCCTTTTCAGTAGCTAAATCATTTGTTTCGGCAGTGTTGGGAGTAGCCATCCATGAAAAATACATAGGAAGCGTAGAAGATCCTATAACCTTATATTTGCCTGAGTTAGAAAAACGCGACCCTCGGTTTTCTCAAATTAAAATACGACATGTATTAAATCATGTAGCAGGGATAGACTATCCTTCCATTACTTGGTCGTATTATACTCACAATCATGAAAAATTATTCAAAAAAATAAAATATGATGAAGGTCCTGGTGTTATTTATCGTTATGATAATGGGAATACAATGCTAATTACTTATATTATCGAACGAGCTACCGGTAAGAAATTTCAAGATTATTTTAATGAAAAAATATGGAGTAAAATACATGCTGAAAACGAAATTTTGTGGACGCTTGATAGCAAATCAAAAAACAATGTAAAAACCTTCTGTTGTATTAACGGACGTTTACGAGATTTTGCAAAATTTGGACGTTTGTATCTCAACAAAGGTAGATGGGGAGATGAACAGGTAATACCGGAAGCTTGGATTGATGAATCTATCAAATACGATGTAACAGATGCCAGTACGTGGGATAATGAGTATTTTTGGTATTTAGGACCCAAAGAATACGGCTATTATTATGCTGCCGGCTTATATGGCCAATACATATATATCTATCCCAAGAAAAATGTAATTATTCTTCGTTTTGCCAAGCGTGCTTTTCACCTCAACTTTATGTTTGAGGAGCAGATGGTGCAAGTGATGGACCAGCTATAACAATACTCAGCGAGGACTAAGCTTTACCACAGGTATCAGCATTTCTTCTAATGAAATTCCGCCGTGCTGAAAGGTGTTTCGGTAAAAGTTAACGTAATAGTTATAATTGTTCGGATAGGCAAAAAACTTGTCTTCCCGTGCAAAGATATAACGGGTACTTACATTGATCTTAGGTAAAAATCCTTTGGCTGGATCAGCTATTTCAAATACATCTTTGGCTTCATAACGAAGGTTTTTCCCTTGTTTGTATCGTAAATTGGTGGTTGTATTTTTATCACCAACTACCTGAATCGGGTCTTTAACTCGAATGGTTCCATGATCGGTAGATATAATCATTGGAGCTTTGTATTCTGCTGCTTTACGGATGATGTCAAGTAACGGCGAATGTTCAAACCAACTCAGTGTAATAGAACGATAAGCCGCCTCATCGTCGGCTAGTTCGCGAATTACTTCCATGTCGGTGCGAGCATGGCTAAGCATATCCACAAAATTGTAAACAATCACATTTAATTTGTTTCCCAGTAGGTTTTTGATACCTTCGCTAAGTTTTTTGCCTGCTGCCAGATTTGTTATTTTATTGTATGAAAATTTAATATTTAGCCCCATACGTTTCAATTGCTCGGCTAAGAGCTCTTCTTCATGCATGTTTTTGCCGCCTTCTTCATCTTCGTTTAGCCAAAGCCGCGGATGAAGTTTTTCTATTTCAGAGGGCATGAGGCCTGCAAATATGGCATTCCGGGCATAATGTGTAGCGGTGGGCAAAATGCTGCAATAAATATCTTCTTCTTCTACTTTGTAATATTCTGTAATAATAGGTTGCATTACTTTCCATTGGTCATACCGCAGGTTATCAATTACAATCATAAATAAAGAATCAGAATCTTGCAGGTTTGGGGCAATCTTATTTTTAAAAAGTGTGTGCGATAAGGTGGGGCGATCTTTGGCAGAGGCACTTAGCCATTCTAAATAATTTTCTTCCACAAATTGACAAAATCTTCGGTTGGCTTCATTCTTTTGCATTTTCAATACCTCTTCCATCCCTGAATTTTTTGATTCCTGAAGCTCCATTTCCCAATATACTAATTTGCGATAAATTTCTTTCCATTCTTCCAGGGTCAGGTCATCGCTCAAGGTCATACCGATATTGCGAAATTCCTGTTGGTATGCCATGGTTGTTTTTTCGCTGATGATGCGTTTGTTATCAATATTTTTTTTTATAGACAATAAAATCTGATTAGGATTTACCGGTTTAATGAGATAATCGGAAATTTTAGACCCAATAGCTTCTTCCATGATATGCTCTTCTTCGCTTTTGGTGATCATGATCACCGGTACTTCGGCACGGATGGATTTTAATTCTGCCAACACTTCCAGCCCTGATTTTCCGGGCATGTTTTCATCTAAAAACACCAAGTCAAAATCTTTTTCTTTAAACAAATCAATTGCGTCATCACCATTATTTACAGTATCTACCTCATAGCCTTTTTCATTTAAAAAGATGATATGCGGCTTTAGCAATTCGATTTCATCGTCTGCCCAAAGGATGTTAATTTTTTCCATATTCTGCTGTATATTTGAAGCGAAGTTTAATAATCACAAAGTTAAACACATAGTATCCCAAAATATTGTCTATTTCAAAAATTTTTAATGATCCGGTTTACGGTTTCATCACCGTGTCAGACAGGCTGATCCTTCAGCTCATTGATCATCCATATTTTCAGCGATTAAGCAGAATTTCGCAGGTAGGCCTATCTCATTTTGTATATCCAGGAGCCCACCACACCCGTTTTCATCATGCTTTGGGAGCCTTGCATTTGATGCACCAGGCCTTGGATGGATTACGTGCTAAAGGAGTAAGTATTAGTGAAGAAGAATATCGTGCTGCCCAAATAGCCATTTTGCTTCATGATATTGGCCATGGTCCTTTTTCCCACACACTTGAAAATACTATTTTAGAAGGAGTGGATCATGAATCATTGTCGCTAGAAATTATGAAGCTGTTGAATGTGCAGTTTAACGGGGAGTTGGAAGCAGCCATTGCTATTTTTACAGGCAGCTATCAAAAGCAGTTTCTTCATCAACTAGTATCCAGCCAACTGGATATAGACCGGTTGGATTATTTAATGAGAGACAGCTTTTATACCGGCGTGGCAGAAGGAGTTATCGGCTCTGAACGTATCATTAAAATGATGCAGGTGATAGATGATCAATTGGTCATTGAGGAAAAAGGAATATATTCTCTGGAAAAATTTTTAATTGCCCGGCGGCTGATGTATTGGCAGGTTTACCTGCACAAAACTGTACTTTCGGCCGAATTGCTGCTTATGCTCATTATGCAACGGGCTAAAAGTTTGGCAGCGGAAGGAAAGACCTTGTTTTGCACATCCGCTTTACAAAAATTTTTATATCCTGCGGCATACGCCTTAACCCAATCAGCGATGATGGAGGAGTTTGCCCGGTTGGATGATTTTGATGTACTGGCATCTATCAAAGAATGGTGTAATGATGAGGATCTTGTATTGTCTGATCTATGCAAACGACTTATTCAGAGAAGGCTTTTTAAAGCCGTGTGGTGGAATGAAGCACCTAATAAGCATCACATGCAACGAATTATACAAACTATTGCATCTATATACGGATTGGATGATAAAAAGGCTTCCTATTATGTGAGGGCAGATCGTATCGTTCAATTACCATATGACAGCAGTAAAGGGGAAATTATGATACGGATGAAAAACGGATCGTTAAAAACAATTTTTGATGCCTCAGATAATTTGAGCCGTGAAAACCTATCTCGACCAGTAGTTAAATACATAGTTTGTTATCCCAAAGAAATTCAATCAGAAATAAATAAAAATTAAGTATGTTTACCAATTAAATAATACATGGAATACTCTGCTCGTGAAATTGCCGCCCTTGTAAATGGAACGATTGAAGGATACCCGGATGTGAAAGTAAGCAGCCTTTCGAAGATAGAGGAAGCACGCCCTCACACCCTTTCTTTTATGGGTAATCCGAAATATGAAGAATATATCTATAATACGCAGGCTTCGGTGGTGATTGTAAACCGAAACTTTCAACCTTCTAAGCCGGTTTCTGCTACGTTGATTCGTGTGGATGATGCTTATCAGGCATTTGCAAAGCTTTTGGAAGCCTACAACTCTAAAAATTTAACGCAACATGGGATTGAACAGCCAAGTCTTATCGCAGCAGATGCAACATTGGGAAGCGATGTGTACATTGGTGCATTTAGCTATATTGGAGAAGGAGTAAAAATTGGCAACCGTTGTAAAATTCATCCCGGAGTGTATATTGGTAATCATGTGGAGTTGGGAGATGATTGTGTGTTACATCCGGGCGTAAAAATTTATCAGAACTGTAAAATAGGAAATCGCGTCATTATTCATGCTAATGCAGTAATAGGAGCTGATGGATTTGGCTATACCCGAAATGAAGATAAATCATACACCAAGGTATCGCAAATTGGCAATGTAATTATTGAAGATGATGTGGAAATTGGTGCCAACACAACCATTGACAGTGCTACTCTGGGTTCTACTATCATCCGAAAAGGAGTAAAACTTGATAATCTGATTCAGGTAGCCCATAACGTAGAGATAGGAGAACATACCGCCATTGCCTCACTGGTTGGGATTAGCGGTTCTACTAAAATTGGGAAACGTTGTGTAATTGCAGGTCAGGTGGGTATCACCGGCCATATTGAAATTGCTGATGACATTACCATTGGAGCTCAGGCCGGCGTTACCAAATCATTTACTAAGCCTGGAATTAATATTCTGGGAGCACCCGCTTATGAGGCGGATGAAAGCAAGAAAATCTTTATTGCCACTCGCCGTTTACCTGATTTAATAAAAAAAATTGCTAATCTTGAAGCCGAATTAGCGAAACTTAAAAAAGGAGATTAAGACCGTATTTTATTCATGGATAAGCAGCAAACTCTTTCACAGCCGGTATCTTTTTCCGGAATCGGATTGCATACAGGAGCCCAGGTAACTCTGACAATTTTGCCTGCACCTGAAAATCATGGCATACAGTTTAAACGCACAGATTTGGATGACCAGCCGTTGATTCCAGCCGATGTTGACTTGGTAATGGATACCAATCGTGGTACGGCGCTCGCTAAAGGGGATGTCGTAGTTTATACTGTAGAACATGTACTTGCAGCTTTAGCCGGTATGCAGATTGATAATGCCTTGATTGAAATAAATGGCCCAGAACCACCAATTTTGGATGGAAGCGCCTGGCCTTATGCTGAAGGCATCCAAAAGTCAGGAATTCAGCAGCAAAATGCCCGACGTGAATATTTTATTATTCCATCAAGGATTATTCATGAAGATGCTGAGCGTAAATCAGAACTGATTGCATTGCCTGATGACCGCTATCGGCTTTCTGTTATGATTGATTTTGAAAGTAAAGCTTTGGTTACACAGGGGGCTTCTTTTGATTTTGAGAAAAATGATTTTGCCGAAGATATTTCTAAAGCACGAACTTTTGTGTTTTTGCATGAAATAGAGCATTTAATTGAACACAATCTTATTAAAGGAGGTGATTTGTCTAATGCCATTGTATTTGTAGAGCATAAACTCAGCGATGAAAAACTGGAAGCTTTGTCAAAATTCTTCAATAAGCCCGATGTAAAAGTAAATGGTAGCAATACCCTGAACCATGTAGAGTTATACTATGCTAATGAGCCGGCACGTCACAAGCTGCTGGATTTAATGGGGGATTTGTCGTTGGCAGGTATGCCTATTCGAGGCAACATTATTGCCCATCGTCCGGGACATAAATCCAATATCGCACTTACCAAAAAAATTAAACAACTGATAAAAGAGGAAAAAGCCGGCAAGACTATGCCGTACATTGATCTTAGTAAAACCTTGTTTGATATTCACAAGATCATGGATTTTTTACCACATCGGTATCCGTTTTTACTGGTGGACCGTATTGTGGAAATGAGTGATGAGCATGTGGTTGGCATTAAAAATGTTACCATGAATGAGCCCTTTTTCACGGGACATTTTCCCGGTAATCCGGTGATGCCGGGTGTTATGCAGATTGAAGCTATGGCTCAGGTGGGTGGAATTTTAGCCATGAATTCGGTAGATGATTACAAAAAATATACCCCCTACTTTATAAAAATCGAATCGGTTAAATTTAAACAAAAGGTATTACCCGGCGATACGCTGATTTTTGTTTTACATTTGATTACTCCTATTCGCAGAGGTATCTGTCACATGGCCGGAAAAGCTTACGTGGATGGAAAAGTTGTAATGGAGGCAGAAATGATGGCTCAACTTATCAAGAATGCTGATGCATGAGGGTAACCCTCAATAAGGTAGGTAAACACTTTGATGAACATTGGGTAATTCGCGATGTGAGTGGTAATTTCACCGCAGCGGAAGCCATTGCAATTTTGGGGCAAAATGGATCGGGTAAATCTACCTTAATTAAAATTCTTTCCGGATATATACAACCTGATGCAGGAAACCTGGAATTTTTTGACTCAAATAGCAAGAGAATACCTATTGATGAAATTTATCAAAAGGTCAGCATGGCAGCTCCGTGGATGGAATTGATTGAAGAATTTACGCTGGAAGAGACACTACAATTTCATGGCCGGTTTAGAAATTGGATTAAACCCTATACCATTAAGCAGTTGCTTAAAATTTCTGAGCTAACCCATGCAGCCTATAAGCCATTACGATATTATTCCAGCGGAATGAAACAGCGCGTAAAATTATTGTTGGCCATTCTTACTCAAAGTAACTTATTGCTTTTGGATGAGCCTTGTTCAAATTTAGATGCTAAATCGGTTGCCTGGTTTCAACAATTACTAAAAGAGCATAGGGCAGAGCGGCTTTTATTTATAGCTTCTAATCATCAAGCTGAGGAGATTTTTTGTTGTACCAAACAGATAGAACTCACTTCTCGCTAATTGTAATCCCCAAATAGTTATTAGAATTTTTAGTCATATTGTTTTATAGGGGGGGTATAAACGTGCGTCCGCTCTGCTGCGGATGGAAGTGGAAAGCCCGCAGGGGCGAATGCCGCAACGCAGGGAGCAGCGGGGCTGAGGGTACGAAGACACCGCTGCGACCATGCGATGCGTGCATGAGCCCCGAGGACTTGGAACGAACAGCCGCTTTAAGCAGCCTATTATCAATACTTTAATCACAATTTCGGGGTAAAAATTCTTCAATTCTTATGTTTTTTTTAGGTTTGCATACATTATCTTAAAATTATGGCTACAACAGCTGATTTTAAAATGGGAATGTGCATCGAAATGAACAATGACTTGCTGGTGATTTTGGATTTTCAACGATTCCAAACAGGAAGAGGAGGGTCGAATGTACGAACAAAGCTAAAGAGTTTGAATACCGGAAAAACTTTTGAGCATACCTTTACGGGAGGTGAAAAAATAGAGATAGCACGTGTAGAGCGTCGTCCTCATCAGTTTTTATATAAAGACGAATCGGGGTATGTATTTATGAATACCAATACCTTTGATCAGGTAATCATTTCTGAAGATATGGTTGAAAATGCCGACCTGATGAAGGAAGGTGAGCAAGTGCATGTGTTGTATCATGCAGATAAAGAAGTTCCGTTGAATGTGGAATTACCCCAGTTTGTTGAAATGGTTGTGATTTATACAGAACCGGGTTTGGCAGGTGATACAGCTAAAAATACTTTAAAGCCAGCCACGTTAGAAACCGGTGCTGAAATACGTGTGCCCCTTTTTATTAACCAAGGAGAAAAAATCCGGGTTGATACAAAGAACAGATCCTACTACGAACGTGTAAAATAATTTAATTTTCAACTACCTGCATGAAGTTTTCCTCTCCTCTTACATTAAAAGCTTTGGCTGAAGAGCTGGGCTGTGAATTTGAAGGTGATGGTAAT
>CALEWF010000240.1 GCA_937925455.1 uncultured Flavobacteriales bacterium
TACGCTCACTCGGTCGCGATATGTAAACCGGTAACGAAAAAACAGCTGCGATGGATCGCCCAAATATCCTTCGGTACTGTTGGTATCATTCATCAAAAAACCTTTTGACTTTTCTAAAATTTGAGTGTACCTCGCTACCAACTCGTGTTTACCATACCGAAATAAATCTTGAAACTTGAGTGTTTTTGGCTGTTTGGGGGGTAACACATCCACAAAGGGCAATAAAGAATATATGGTTTCATTATCCCACCCGGATATAAACTGAATTTCATAAATACTGAGCAATGGTCCGTGCAGTTTGATATATTCAAACAAACTGTTTATCTGTAATTCATTTAGCAAATACAATTGCCGTAATTCTTCGGGCTGGGTTTGATTCAAGTTAATAGGATGATCATAATAGTAATACAAATCTTCCAGTAAAGCCGTATAATCAATTTCTTGTTCCGTGTTTTCAGAAATGGTTTCAATAAAACGTTCAATAATATTCTCTTTCACCGGATCTGATTTGCCGGTTTGGGCATTTAATGAATGATAAAATAATATCATGGCTATCACATAAAATATGGTAACTGCCCTTTTCATCATTTACCAAACTTATAACTCAACGAAGCCTGAGGCGAAAATCCTAAAACAGGCTGCCAAGCGGCAGCAGCATCTAACTTAAATCCTTTAACCTGCAAACCAAACCCAAACGTGGGCGAAACCGGATTGGAACTAAAACCTAAGCGAAAATATAATTGTTCAATGGCATGATATTCTACTCCAGCCCGAAAGATAGGATGAAAATCCAGGTCAGCCTGTATTTCGGTAGTGGCTAATACTTTTTCATGAAAGGCATACGAAGTTCCCAATCGAAAAATAGTTGGAATTTTTTCCCGATTATATTCGGCCAATGGTGTACGGGTGGGATTAAACACATGCGCTGCAATGACCCACCGTGGCAAAGGTTTCACCTGAAAAGACAATTCACCCGATGCTGTAACCAGATCACCGTAGCCCTCGCCAATATGAATCCAATGAATATTAAATTGAATACCGGCAGAAAATATAGGACCAAAGTTTCGGGCATAGGCTAATCCAAACTTATTCTCATTATATTGTGTATATCCAAACCGTGTAAAATTTAATCCAAAACATCCTATCTTTTTTACAGGTACTATCACGGCAAGTCCCTGGCTGCTTAGCTCCGAAAGCAAAAAACGATTTTCATAATAGGCTCCGGCTTCAATTTGTTTGAGCCAAGCCAATCCGGCTTGATTATTATACGATGCCCAAACATCACTCAATGGAACGGAAGCATTTCCCAAAGCTGCTGAACGAGCTCCGACTGGAGAATTTTGGGCTAGAGCAACTCTGGATAATGCAAGAAGAAAATAAACAATATGAAGAAACTGGGTTGGGTTCATATTGATTATTTGAAATACCCGGTGAATTATTTCACCTGATTTTGGTATCCCAAATTATCAAAATCTTTCACAGTATCCAAAACTTTTTGAGACAATGTTTCTTTAAAAACTCGAATACGTTGTGCGATTTCGGGATGCTGAATAGCAATGATTTTAGCAGCCAGGATTCCTGCATTTTTAGCTGCATTTAATGCCACCGTAGCCACCGGAATACCATTGGGCATTTGTAAAATGGAAAGTATGGAATCCCAACCATCTATGGAATTACTGGATTTAATAGGAACGCCAATTACCGGAAGGGTAGTGATGGAAGCAACCATACCCGGTAAATGAGCGGCTCCTCCGGCTCCGGCAATAATAACCTGAATACCACGGTCAGCCGCCTGCTCAGCATATTGTATCATTCGGTGTGGCGTACGATGAGCAGACACAACCGTAATTTCAAACGGAATCTGCATTTCATCCAAAAAATCTGCAGCTTCCCTCATCACCGGAAGATCGCTTTTGCTACCCATAATAATTCCAACCAACGGCTTCATTGATTTGAGTATTTAAAACAAAAAACCCCCCAAAGGGGGGCTTTTATTTATTTTATTTAATCATTTTGTTGACTTTCTCTTCTTCTTCCGAAGCTAGTACCGCATCTACAATCACACGGCCGCAATGTTCGCAAACCAGAATTTTTTTCCGCTGTGCGATATCAATCTGGCGCTGTGGTGGAATTTTATTAAAACAACCTCCACAAGAATCACGCTCAATGGATACAACCGCTAATCCATTGAATGAATTAGAACGAATACGCTTATAGGCTGTGAGATAACGTTCTTCAATGTACGTTTCAAATTCTTTAGATTTCTCTAACAATACTTGTTCTTCCTTCTCGGTTTCAGCAATAATATCGTCCAATTCACCCTTTTTATGTTTTAGGTCTTCTTTGCGGTCAGCCAGTTTCTTTTCAAGTTCTTCAATATTTTTTTTAATCATTTCGATCTTCGCCTTGTACTCTTTTATGCGCTTTTCTGCCAACTGAATTTCCAAATTTTGGTATTCAATTTCTTTCGAAAGTGAATCAAATTCACGATTATTACGAACGTTGGCTTGCTGCTGTTCATACTTCTTAATCAGTGCCTGGCTATCTTTAATAGCGTTTTTACGATTTGAAATTTCGGATTCTACCGATGCCAGTTCATTTTTCATTTTATTTACCCGGGTTTCCAAACCGGCAATTTCATCTTCCAGGTCCTGAACTTCCAAGGGCAATTCTCCGCGTATAGTGCGTATTTTGTCTATCTTTGAATCAATCAACTGCAAATCGTATAACGCTCTGAGTTTATCTTCAACCGACATTTCCTTTGGATTCACCACGGTTTCTGATGCTTTTTTAGTCATAATTACAGGTAATTAACCGGATTTGTATTGGTATTTGAAATAAGGACGGCAAATTTAGGAAAATTTTTTTGAATTTCATGCGCCAGTAAATGTTTTGTGAATTGTTCAGTTTCAAAGTGTCCGGCATCCACTAAGAGAATCTTCCCATCAGCATCAAAAAAGTCATGGTATTTTATATCGGCAGTAATAAATACATCGGCACCTGCTTTCACCGCATCTTTCAATAGAAAAAATCCAGCCCCTCCGCATACAGCAACTCGTTTTATCTTTTGTTTTATTGGGGCGGTATATCTTAAAACTGGGGTGCCCAATACGTTTTTCACTTCCTTTAAAAACTCTATCACCTCCATAGGTTCAGTTAAATTTCCAACCATGCCAGAACCTACCAATTGATAGCTATTTTGCAATGCAATCACCTCATAGGCTACTTCCTCATAAGGATGCGATTCCCGTAACGCTTTTAATATTTCTGTTTGAAGATAAGCTGGGAAAATAACTTCCAATTTTTTTTCAGGCTCTGTGTGTCGTTGTCCAATTTGACCAATAAACGGATTGGCCTGATCATTTGCTTTGAAAGTACCTTGACCATCTGTACTAAAGCTGCATTCTGAATAATTGCCAATATTCCCAGCTCCGGCTGCAAACAAAGCAGCACTCACCTCCTCATGATGCGACGCAGGAACATAGGTGTATAATTTACACAATAATTTCGACTTGGGCTGAAGAATTTGCGGATTTTGTATGTTCAATCTTTTGCACAATTCAGCATTCACACCATGGTGTACATTATCCAAATTGGTGTGTATAGCTATAATGCTAATGTTATTTCGAATGGCTTTAATCAAAGTGCGATCAACGTAACTGGCTCCGATGATACGTTTAATGCCTTTAAAGAGTATGGGGTGATGTGCAACAATTACATTGCATTTCCTTTGAATAGCCTCTTCAATCACTTCTTCTGTGCAATCCAATGAAACCAAAACACCGGTCAGGTTTTCATCTCCTTTAACCAACAAGCCTACATTGTCATATTCTTCGCTGTATTGGGCAGGTGCAAATTCCTGTATCCATTGTAATAAATCTTGTAATCTCATAATTTCTTCTTGGAATCAAAAGCAAATCTAATATTCAAGCTAAGAGATTGGATTATTAAATTGAATTTATTGAAAAAATATTTGCATTTTAAAAGTAAAAATATAACTTTGGAAAAACAATCAACCCCCAATCTATGAAAAAGCCCCTTGAATGCTATAAAAATCATACTACTTCCATTGTCTTTTGTATATGGAATCATAATACAAATTAAAAATATATTTTTTAATGCAGGAATATTTAAATCGCACGCTTTTTCGCGTCCTGTACTTTTAATAGGGAACCTTACAACAGGTGGCACTGGGAAAACTCCGCATGTAGAAACATTGATTCGTATTTTACAAAGTGAAAAAATTCCTTGTGCTACCATTAGCCGGGGATATGGTAGAAAATCACACGGATTTCAGTGGGTTGAAGTACTTGATGATTATTTAAAAACAGGGGATGAACCCCTGCAGATAAAACAAAAATTTCCGCAAATACCGGTAGCTGTTGATGGGAACAGAATTCGTGGCATTACCCGTATGTTACAAGAACATCCGGAAGTGAAAGTCATCGTAATGGATGATGGATTTCAACATCGAAAAGTAAAACCGTCACTATCCATATTATTAATGGATTATGAAGAAATGGATAAAAAGAATTTTCTTTTACCAGCCGGAACACTTCGTGAACCTCTTTCATCAGCCTCAAGAGCTGATATTATCATTGTAACCAAAACACCCGCCTTCTTTACCCCTTTGGAAAAACGATTGTTAAAAGATCGAATTAAATGCTATTCTTCACAACAAATATTTTTTACTACCATGCAAAATGGCGAATTATTTTCGGTAGTTGAATTAGAGAAAAAAGCTTTGTTTAATAAAGAGTACTATAAAGAGCGAAAATATCAGGTATTATTAGTTACCGGAATTGCCAATCCGGCTCCCTTAGAAAAATACATTAAAGAAAATTTCATATTAGCCAAACATCTTCGTTTTGCTGATCATCACCGCTATAATAAAAATGATATTGAAAAAATTAAAGAAGCCTTTCATCAAATTACCGATGAAAAAAAGCTTATTATTACCACCGAAAAAGATGCCATGCGACTCAAAAGTGCAAATTTGCGAACTCTATACAATGATTTACCTTTGTTTTATTTAGGAGTGGATGTAAAATTCCATCAGCAGGATTATGAATCATTTAAAAAAATCATTGTAGAGCATGTGGCCAAGTTTCGATGAAGCGGTTGCTTTTATTCAATCAAAAACCCAAATTCGCCCTGCAGCAGGCATTATTCTTGGATCGGGCTTGGGAGGGCTGGTTCATGAGCTGGATGTAGAGGTTTCGATACCCTATGCAGATATTCCCAATTTTCCGGTTTCAACAGTCCAAGGACATAAAGGGAAACTAATCTTTGGATATTTAAGCAAGGTTCCTGTGGTGGTGATGCAAGGAAGATTTCATTACTACGAAGGATATACCATGCAACAAGTTTGTTTTCCGATTCGGGTAATGAAATTATTAGGCGCTGACAAGCTACTGGTATCAAATGCGGCCGGCGGCATGAATCCTAATTTCCAGGTAGGCGACTTGATGTTGATTCGTGACCATATCAATCTTTTTCCTGAAAACCCGTTGCGAGGTCCCAATGATTCTTCTTGGGGTCCAAGATTTCCTGACATGAGTCATGCCTACAACAAGCAATTCATTGAATATGCAGAAAATATTGCTCAATCACTTTCCATTCCTATTCATAAAGGAGTATATGCTGGAGTTCCCGGACCATGCTTTGAAACCCCTGCTGAATACCGCTATTTACGGATAATCGGAGCAGATGCAGTAGGTATGAGTACTGTACCAGAAATTATTACTGCCGTTCATGCCGGAATGCAGTGTTTTGGAATCTCTGTAATTACTGACCTTGGTATAGAAGGGCAAGTACACCGTATTACCCATGAAGAAGTTATGGAAGCAGCCCATCGGGCAGAAAAGAAAATGACAGCTCTATTTAGAGCATTGATCCAAAAAATTAGCTAAGGAAATTTAGCTCTGCTTATCAAAAAAACTAAACTTATATTACTCTTATTGATTATTCAACCTTTTTTCGGGCTTCAGCATGGCGTATGCTAACGTTCAACTCAAATCCAATAATCAAAGAAAGCGAATTAAGGAACATCCACACTAGAATAATCGGAAATGTACCTAATACGCCAAAAACCTTGTTATAGTTATTAAAATTGTTGATATACACCGATATCAAATAGGTAAATAAAATACAAAACAAGGTAGAAACTAATGCTCCCGCTGAAAAATACCGCCAACGCATGCTAGGTGCCGGTGCGAAATAAAAAATCGTAGCCACATAAAAAAACACTACCGTAAAAACAATCAGCCATTTAACCATGGATAGCAACGAAAAAATGAACTTTGAAATATGGTGAGCCTTTAATAATCCTACTAATAACTTATTACTTAACACTAAGAAAGTAATACTAAATATCAATGTAAAAATAGCAAACAAGGTAAGCCAAAGTGCCACCCACCGATGCCGTAATGGACTACGGGTTTCGGTAATAAATGCTGAATCATTAAATGCTTTCATTAAGCCACTCATCCCATTGGTAGAAAAAAAAGTTGCAATGATAAAACCTAACGAAAGCAGCCCGGTTTTACGATCATGAATGATATCAATGATGGTTTTTTCAAGCAAGTGATAAATCTCAGCTGGTATAAACCCTTCAATCGCAATAATTAGCCGATGGTGAAAGTTTGGGATAGGTATATAAGGGATCAGTGTTAGAATAAAAATTAACCCGGGAAATAACACCATAAAAAACTTAAATGATACGGCTGCTGCCCGATTCGTGAGGGATGACTTCTGCATTCCCATGGCATAAAACCGCAACACTTCACCTAAAGGCATACCGGCAAATCCGGGCAAGTGAATACGATTGAGCAGATTTAAAATCTGTTCAACAGGAAGAAATTTTTTTATGCGTTCGCCTAAGGTCATTTATGCATTACTGCTTTAAGACTCAGGTCTAAGCTTTGCACCTGATGGGTAAGTGCCCCTACTGAAATAAAATCCACACCGGTTTCGGCATATTGCACAATATTATGCTCATCTATACCCCCAGATGCTTCTGTTTCATAACGGCCGGCTATTTTACTTACAGCCTGTTGTAACGATCCGGGAGAAAAATTATCCAACATGATGCGGTGAACTCCCCCACATTGCAATACCTGATCAAGTTCATCCATATTACGCACTTCAATCTCTATTTTTAAATTACGCCCGGTTGCAGCCAGGTATTGCTGTACACGCTCAATTGCTTGTGGTATCCCACCAGCAAAATCCACATGATTATCTTTAATCATAATCATATCATACAATCCCATGCGGTGATTATAGCCCCCACCTATTCGTACGGCTTCTTTTTCAAAATACCTAAATAAGGGTGTAGTTTTTCGGGTATCGAGCAATCGAGCCTGCGTGTGACTAATCTTTTTTACCAATCGCGAGGTGTGGGTGGCAATGCCACTCATGCGTTGCATAATATTTAGTACCAGCCGCTCAGCTCCCAGTAAGGTATGCACACGGGCTTTCACATAAAAAGCCACTTCGCCCGGCTGAATGGACGAGCCATCTGGCAGCAAAACTTCCACCACAACATCCGGTTCAAAACGTTTAAAGATTTGACGGGCTATTTCTACTCCGGCTATTACCCCGGATTGTTTTACCAAAAGCTTAGCTTCGCCTGTGGCTTCTGCCGGTATAGTAGCCAGCGAAGTATGGTCCCCATCGCCAATATCCTCTTCTATGGCTCGTTGAATAAAAGTATCTAATGAAAACATCGGCTGTTTTGAAGCAAAGGTAGGCATAAAAGCGGGAAATCAGTCCTACTCTGAAACTTCAAAACGCAGGGTTTGTATCAATTCTTTTCCTGCAATGTTCTTAAACAAAAGATACACCCGGAATGAACCATTTTGCGTTTCAAGCCGGCCAATCACATATTTTGACCCGTCACTACTCGAACCATTGTGATTGGTTTTATAGCTTACTGGCTTATGGGTAGAGAAGAAATTCTGAATCATTTGTTCTGCCTGAGATTTACTATATGTGCCTTCTGTTTTCTGTATGGTCAAGTCTAAGCTATTATGAAAATATGTTGCCAATGTTTTAGCATTTCCGGCTTTTAAAGCATTACTAACTTCTGCCAAGCCATCTTGTGCAGACAAAGCCCATGAAACTGTAACCAATAAAAATGCTAATAACAGAATCTTTTTCATGTTTTTTAAAATTAACCAAAACTTTGTAGCAAATTGCACGCCAAATGTATAAGTAAAGATATGCAAATTCGTGTAATCTGTATCGGAACCCTCAAAGAAACTCGATTGAACCCACTGCTGGATGAATATTTACGAAGAGTAAAAAGATACAATCCGGCAGAAATACAAGAGATTACCGAAAAAAAAGAATGGAAAAAATTAGATCGGGAAGCCAGAAAAAAAGTCGAAGCTGAAGCGTTTCTTTCTCTTATACGTCCCGGAGAAATCACCATAAGGCTGGATGAACGCGGAAAAATGGTAAGTTCATCCGAATTGGCTGCACAACTTCAAAAATGGATGAACGGCGCACCTAAATCACTGAATTTTTTAGTGGGCGGACCTTATGGATTTTCAGACGAGCTGAAAAAGACTATACCCGAAGCCCTTTCGCTAAGTAAACTTACCTTTACGCACGACATGGTTCGATTGTTTATGCTAGAACAACTATACAGAGCATTCACCATTCTGCATGGCGAACCATATCATCATGAATAGGTTATATTAAAAAAGCAAGATTTCTACTGCACTACCTCACGTTTCACCATGGTTCCGTCCATATTGAAATAAATGGTTATGGTTCCTCCCCCATCCATTTTGAATCGGGCTGACTCGAAAACTCCTCCCGTTGGTGTTTCAATAACCAATGCCTTGTCGAGCGTATAACGACTTCCCTCTCCTAAAAACCGATTTTGAATTTCGGTACGAATTGCTTCTTTCAAAGTTTCGAAGGGAACTACTTTTTCTGTTTTAGCCCACATACCCTCTTCCGTGTAATATGCAACAAAATTTTCACCTTTATCAGAAAATTCAGCTAAATATAAATTCCCTATCTTAGAAAAATTAGCTGTTGATGCATATTTACCGGCATGAGCATCTCTTACAGCTTTTGGAACATCTATTTGTTGGGCATCAACAAAAGTTCCCACAAATAAAGCAATCAAAAAGATGAATAATCGTTTCATATATTTTTAATTTATCACGCAAATTACAAAAATAATTTCAAATTTAAAAAAAATAATCCCAATCCCTTAGCTGACAGAAAAGAATGCAACAAGCATAACGAAAAAATTTATAGACTCCATAAAAATTTCATAACATCTACTCCGTCAGGATAATCAGTAAGGGATGGTTGCTGAGTTTTACCGAATTGAATGGTTTGCATGGGTGGTATGGGATGAGCAGATACCACACATTGTATATTTTCAGCATGAGCTATGATAGCAGACTTTACATGCTGCAAGTTATCATAATAAGAAACATGAACTACAGAAACCGGAGCATGCAAGGCCTCATCTTCTTTTAGCAGCATAAAACCTCCATCCCAAAAAGGTTGTTTGTTAATGAGCAAAACGGCTTTTTGATAATCGTAATTGTTGTGGTATTTATGATGTAAAATCACATTAGCCTGTGGTTGGAACTGTTCAATAAGACGAGAAACAGAAAACCCTTGGGGTAAATAAATTTTAGAAACATTACGACATCCCAGGCCGAAATAACTAAATACATCTGAACCTAACGCCTGTATTTGGGCATCGGTTTCATCGCCATGCAAAATGGCTACCGACGTGCGATTGCGACGTATAATGTGCGGATAACGTGAAAAGTAATAATCAAAATATCGGCTGGTGTTATTACTACCCGTGGCTATAATAGCGTCGGGATTTTCTAATCGGGCATCGGTAAATGCAATGTAAGGCTGCCAAGCAGCATTTATCTTAATTAACTCATTCGCTACGTAAGGCAAAAGATGCGGGTCTGATGAAGAGAGCTTCCCCCAAAAACGATTTCCGCTCACCAGCACCGCTAAAAAGTCGTGAAAATTTACCATTGGGATATTCCCGGCCATCACCACTCCAATGGTTTTGGGATGCAGGTTTTGTTCAGGCAATTGATATTTTTCAGCCCACTCAAGTAATGCATCGCGGGTTAGCCATGGTAGCAGGGCTCGAAATGCCTGAATTACATTCTCCGGCGTAAACCAACCATTGGCTGCACCGGCACGTTGAACAGCTTCTACAAAAGGATGACCGCCATCATTAGCCCAAATATCTTTTAGAACAAACTCATTTACATGCTTTTGTAATATTTCGCCCAGCTTAGCCAATGAATCTATGCGTTGTTCTAACGTTAGCATTCGTTGTTTTAATTACTTTTGTGCAAATATCAGTATAAAATATCAGCCATGGCTATTAAGATTACAGAAGAATGCATCAATTGCGGGGCCTGTGAACCTGAATGTCCTAACAACGCCATATATGAAGGAGGTATTGAGTGGAGAATGTCTGACGGTACTTCCTTATCCGGGAAATATACTTTGTGGGACGGACGAGTAGTTGATGCCGATGAAAAACAAAAACCGCTTTCAATGGACGTATATTACATCGTTACCGACAAGTGCACCGAATGTATAGGTTTTCATGACGAGCCCCAATGCGCTGCCGTTTGTCCGGTTGATTGTTGTGTGGATGATGAAGACCATCGCGAAACAAAAGAAGAGCTACTGAAGAAAAAAGACCGGTTGCATCTCTGAAATACCATTTTTCATACTGGCAACGTTTTTGATACAAAACGGGTTATGAAACTTGCCACGTTTATCTTGTTCATTCTATGTACTTATGCCACACAGTCGCAAACATTCTCGTTAGCAGCATCTGAAGATAGCTTAGTGGCGCTATCGGCACATTTTCTTCAACCAGATTATCCGGAAGAAATAAAAAAAGAAAATTTAGCTCGGTTTGAATCGTTATTGTATGCCACCTTGTTGAATCCAGCAAGCACAGATTACCCATTCAGCCGGCTGACGCAGATTTCTAAACTACAAGCACCGAATAAACGGTTTCGAATTTTTACTTGGTTTACCGTACATCCCTGGGGATATAAACCGCACGGATTAATACAAATCAACGACGCAAAAGGAAAAAATAACCGGGTGGTAATTTTATCCGAACCCACTGAAGCTATAAAATCCATTTCTTACAAAACACTTGATGCCACCCATTGGATGGGCATGGTATATTACGATTTGATACCCGTAAATCAAGGCAAAAATTTATATTATATTTTATTAGGATTTCATGGCAATGATGGATTAACTCACAAAAAATCCATTGATGTTATCACCGTATCAAAGAATGGAACAGTAAAATTTGGGGCACCTGTTTTTGTACAAGACCAACGCACTGCACATCGCATAATATTTGAATACAGAGCCAATGCAAAAATGAGTTTGCGATATAATGAAAAAAATAAAATGCTTGTGTTTGATCATTTATCGCCAGAAAATCCAAGCCTGAAAGGGCAATACCAACACTACGTTCCCGATTTTAGTTACGATGCTTTTAAACTCGAAAAAGGAAAGTGGGTTTATAAGCCAGATATTTACACCAAAAACGATTCTGAGAACAAAGGCAAGGAAGGGAAAAAGTATGATTTGATTTTGCCGGAGAAGTAATAATCCCAAAATTGTCATTAGAGCATTGTTATTATTAATAGGCTGCTTAAAGCGGCTGTTCGTTTCAAGTCCTCGGGGCTCAGCCACACAGGGCATCGGGGTAGCGGTGTCTTCGTGCCCTCAGCCCCGCTACCCCGTGCCCTGTGGGCTTCGCCCCTGCGGGCTTTCCACTTCCATCCGCAGCAGTTCGCCCCGCAGGGGCGGATAATTTGGAAATGAAATAATTTGAAGATGAGAGGATTTGAAGATGTAATAATTGCATTGTATTCATAATCCGTAATTGAATGTTGGAATAGCAGGTGCTTAGGGAGCAAACCGCATACAAAATGCGTTTAGGTAGTTTGTCGTGTACGGTGTTTGCGTTTTAGCATACAGATTGCTTCGGGCTGTCGCC
>CALEWF010000241.1 GCA_937925455.1 uncultured Flavobacteriales bacterium
AATTGGCTTACGTTTTAATTTCAGGGTTGGCGTTAATTCTCCCCCATCAATGGTCCATTCGCCCGGAATCAATTCAAATTTCTTAATAGTCTCCCAATCTCCAAACCCTTTGTTGTAATGATCTACTTCTTCCTGATATACATGCAATACTTGTGGATTTTTCACCATTTCTTCTTTACTTCCCCATGCCACGCCATTTTTCTCACACCATAATTTTAAATAATCCCATGCAGGAACTATCAATGCCGCCGGATGTTTTTCTCCTTCACCTATTACCATAATCTGCTCAATAAATGGCGACTCTTTAAATTTATTTTCCATCACCTGCGGTGCAATATATTTTCCGCCAGAGGTTTTGAAAACTTCTTTCTTCCGATCGGTAATTACTAAAAATTTCCCCTCAAACTTGCCAATATCGCCGGTATGAAACCATCCATCAGCATCAATGGCTTCGCGGGTTGCTTCTGGCAAGTTATAATACCCTTTCATTACATTCGGACCTTTGCACAAGATCTCTCCATCTTCAGCAATTTTCACTTCCACCCCTTCAATAGGAATACCCACCGAACCGAACATTCTATTTTCATGCTCCATACGGTTTACTGTAATTACAGGAGATGTTTCTGTCAGTCCGTATCCTTCCAGCACGTTTATACCTGCTGCTGTAAAAATACGAGCCAAACGTGGCTGCAAAGCAGCAGCTCCTGAAACTATCACTCCAACATTGCCCCCCAACGCTTCTCTCCATTTACTAAAAATAAGCTTATCTGCAATTTTTAACTGCTGATGATACCACCAACCGTTTTTATTTCCAAGTTCATAGCGTAAACCCAAATCAACAGCCCAGAAAAACAGCTTTTTCTTAATACCGGTAAGTTCATGCCCTTTGGCGATTATTTTATCATAAACTTTTTCTAACAATCGGGGTACCGTTGAGAAAGCATATGGTTTTACTTCTTTCAAGTTATCACCAATAGTCTCCATACTTTCAGCATAGTATATGGATGCTCCTACATAGTGATAGAGATAACAAATCATTCGTTCAAAAATGTGACAAAGCGGCAAAAAACTCAATACTTTATGCTTGTCGGTTATCGGACAAACTTTTTGAGCGGCTCGTACATTACTCAAAATATTATTGTGCGTAAGCATTACCCCCTTGGGTGTACCCGTAGTTCCTGAAGTATAAATAAGCGTCATTAAATCTTCAGGATTTACTGCCTCTTTTAATTCTTGTACTTTCTGTGGATTTGGATTGTTTTTTCCTAACTCCGTTAATTCTGTCCACCTTGGTAAACCCGGAATGTGATCAAATGAATATATTTTTTGCAGCGATGGTACCTGATCTTTGATGGCAGCTACTTTTTTATAGATATCTTCATTCTCTACAAAAATTATTTTAACCTGCGCATCATTCAAAATATGTTTATAATCGGCCTCGCCAATGGTGGGATACATTGGAACGGTAACGGCTCCCAACTGGCTTGCTCCAAAATCTGCAAAATTCCATTCCGGACGGTTAAATGAAATTATTGCAACTTTATCTTTCGGGCCAATGCCCAATTGCAGCAATCCATAACTAATGTTATTCACGATTTCAGCATACTCTTGTGTGCTATAATTAACCCATTGCCCAGTACGTTTACCTGCAATAGCTACTTCTCGTGAATGGTTTTTTACCAAATTATCCAGCAAATCAAAATTTCGCGTTATGCTCATACTATCTTTTTAAGGGTTTGTTATATTCAATGTCCCGAATATACAAAAAACTCAATTGTATTAAGATTGCGTTAAATAAAAAAGGGAGCAAAATTCTCCCTCTTTTATTTAACACATATCATATAGTTTAGTTACCATCTGGAGGAGCTGTACTGTCTCCTTTCTTTTTCCCTCCTTCACCACCGGTTTTCTTCTTAAATGCATCAAAATTAAAAGACAATGTAAACCGCACCGTATGTTCCAATGGATTACGCTGAACCGTGGGGATGAGATACGAAAAGTCCAATCCAAATATTTTATACCTTACCCCCGCACCAACTGTAAAATATTGACGGTTTCCGCTTACACGAGGTTCGTAAAAAAATCCTGCTGCAGCCCTGAAAAGATTATTGTACCAATATTCTACGCCTGTTGCAATGGTAAACTCTAACATCTCTCCATAAAAACCCCGCGGTGAATCCCAAAGTGAAGAAAACATTCCAGATATGACATTTCGGTTCGGATCCATACCGGCAACTAAAAGCGGCTTTCCATCAGGTCCATATTTAATTACACCATTCGAATCCCGATCATAAATAGGAACTGATGGCACCATCAGTTTCGACAATTCAACCGATAGAGTTAATTTGTTGTAATCATCAATCTTTATGGAATTGCTAGTTCCTAAACGCAAATTTATGGGTATATAGTCTCCGTTTGCTTGTACATCCGAATATTTAATTTTATTACCGATATTGGTAATTGCCACACCAAACCTCCATGTAACCGGTTTCTTAAATAATTTCTTATCCGGATTTTGATAAAAGAAACCTACATCACCAGCTCCGGCTAATCCGGGATTAGTAGCAGCCCCCTGAACATTTTGCCCTAGCGTTAAATTAGAATATATAAACCGGAAAGCCACACCACCACTCCAATATTCACTTAACTTCAGCGATGCTCCGGCATCAATGGCAAATTCGTTCGGATTGTATTGTCCAATGGTATTTCCATTATTATCCGTAAACGTTATATCCCCTAATGAAAAATATCGAATCGAAGCACCTATGGCTGTTCTATCCCCAATTTTCTTATAAAATCCCAAATAAGCCAAATTTATGTCTGGAACCAATTGGCGTAGCCAAGGCGTATAAGACACGGCAATACTCATATCCTTAGGAGCATGTGCCAGCTTCCCAATATTCCAATGCATGGAGTTTGCATCGGCTTCTGTAGCCACTCCTTGGTCTGCATATCCGCCAGCTTTAGCATCAGGAGAAATCATTAAAAAAGGAACTGCAGTAGTAATGGTTTGATTACCAGTATTAGATAAATCTTGTTCACTGGGTTGCTGAGCAAATCCAATGGTTACTGTACTACTTATTCCTCCTAAAATAATAAGCCCTTTCTTTATTTTTTTCAAAATCATATTCTTCATTACTAAGGCAAATATATCAATACAACATCTACTTTTTACTATAAAAACAAACTATCTTCAAAAAATCAGTCAATTAAAATCAATTTTGCAGTACCAGTTTTAACTTCTCCTTCGGCAGTGGTCATTTGTATTCGGCAAATGTACACGCCGCTTTGTCGTTTCGGACCATTGGTTCCCGTGCCATCCCACGTTATCTGTATCTGCCTGAATCCTTCCGGAACTTCATTTAATACCCAGCGCTTCACCAGCCTGCCACTCATGTCAGATATTTGAACATCAAACATAGCATTCTTTCCAGCTTGATTATGCTCAAACGAAATTGTTACACTTTGAGAAAACGGATTAGGATATGCCTCTACACGTATTAAAGCAGCTTGCTGATTGGTAACCGTAAAATACAAAGTATCCCGTGTAAAATTATTACATCCATCCCAAACCTGCACTACAACAAAGTGTAAACCAGAACTTAAATTTCTTAATGGATAACGCACTACCCCACTTGTATAATCATCTAAGTTCGCTTCAAAAAAATTATTCAGTTTAATTTCCTGGGTTGTATTACCATCTAAATATGCCACAATATCTCGACCTATTCCGCTTCCAACCGTATTGATTCCACTGGAATCTGAAACATGCACCAACAGTACCGGATTAGCATGTGTAATTCCCCCATTGCGGAACAAGGTATCATTCATAAATATTTTTATTTCTGGTCCAATACCGTCATCCAAACAATTATCTTCAGACCCTCCCACCATGAAGTTATCATAATACCCATGCGCATCTATCAACCCATTTTCAGCATAATAGCTAATTTTTCCATTACCTAATAAATAATTAATATCCAACGGAACTTTAAATGTAAATTCAAAAACACCATTTATTACAGACGCTTTACCCTTAAAAATAACATTGTTTTGAAGTTCAAAATTAAAGGATTGTGCCTGAGGATCGTTGGCCAGTGTAATGTACTGAGCCGGTTTATCAAAAATGGTAGTGTATAAAACCCCGTTAAAATCAGTCATTACATTTCCGTCAAGGTCAGCCACATGCCCTTTTATAGTTACTCTTTGCGAGGCTTTCAAAGTATCGGTAGGTTGAGCCAAAGCTGATGTATCAGTCGCAATTCCGTTAATTTCATCTGTAAATACCTGAAATTTTGGATAAGCAAGTTTCATGGCAGGGTCTCCGAAAAGTAAAATATTTTGCTCTCCAAAATCATTACCCGGTTGTTTTGCCAAACGAATGATATCCCCCAACGTTGGTCGCGAACCATCTGGCAACCTCGAGAATGTTGCGTTAAAAAACTTCTGATTAAACAGCGGTACAATAGAAATAGGTCGAACAGTTGAAAACAGGGCAATACCCCCCCCATCCCGACGAAGTAAAATACTTTCTCCTGCAGAAGTATATCCCGGATTGTCAAAACGAGTAAAAGTACACGTAGCAGTTGCAAATGCAGGCAACAAATTCATGTTATTCCAATTCATTATATCACTAATGTTTAATAACCGCTCACTGGTTAATCCTAATTCACCACCATGACCAATATAATTTATCAAAAGCGTTCCTTTGTTGATCCGTTCAGTAAAATAAGCTTCGGCATCCGGATATCGTTGACCCGCATTCGTTACCTGCTGAAAAGCATCCAAATATACTTTATCCACATTCCACACCGGAAAATTAGTTTGCATTTGCGTGGCAATAGCTTGGCTATTCGTAAAAAATGAAGCTTCCCACGCCGCTTCCATATCATCAGCTACCAATGTCAATACATTTCTCCAATCTCTTAAACAAGCCGCATTCGATTCATAATGAATAATTTTATTTACTACATCCTTAGCCTCTTGAAGTGTTCGAACTACCAGTCTGCCTACACCAATATCAATGGTTTGGGTAGGACCTAAATTAATTTTTCCGGTAATTCCTTCATTAGGACCCAATAAAGCAAAAAAATCATCAGAAGTATATGAATTTCCACCCCGATCAAACGATTCAGTTGTTTGAAAGCTGGGTACATAATTTGTATTATTAGGCGTTCTGTTCAAATAGGTTTTGTAATCATACGAACCATCTCCAAATAGTAACAAATATTTGGGAACATCTGTAGGTGAGTGATTATCAAAATACATTTTCACAAAATCCCGTATTGCAGTTATATCCTGAACTCCTGAAGAATACTCATTGTAAATTTGATCCACCGTAACCGTATGAACTTTCATGCCGTCATTCAGGGTATGTAAATCCGCTAATTCCAAGGCCGCAGGTAGAAAATCTTTATGGGTAACTATGATTAAATCAGGAGCTGGCTGTTCTTGAGTTAGTGCATGCAAGTTCTGATTAGGCACCTTTCCAACAAAGATCGGAGTTAATACTCCTGCTAAATTAGAATTAAAGGCAACAAAGGTACGAAGTGTATCTCCAGCTACTTTAAATGTAAAATTAGTACCGGAAAGCGTACCCAACTGTCGAACTGGCTCAGTTTCCCGGCTCACATCCCAAACAATCACATCAGAAACATTGCTAAGATTATATTGTACAATACTTCGCCCTATACTAAGAGAATCCCTGAAATGAAGCACCGAATTAGAAACACTCAGCGATTTTCGATAATTAAACTCCACAAAATCAAGCCATGCTTCTTGCCCCGTCTGTCTTACCACATCCAGTACGAATGAGGATGATGGCGGAGTCCATTCTCCATTTCCTGAACCCAATAAAGCATACGGTGCCGTATATGACGGACTGGCTGCACTGATATTAAAACTAACTATCGTAGTTCCGGCAACACGTGCCAACATGGTAGTACCACATGAAACACACCGTGCCGCAGCTTGTATTCGGACCTTTACTGAACTTCCATTCCATCCACTCAAATTTATCGGATAACTGTAGGTACTCGTAAAATTAAAATAATCTCCCATCCATAAACGCCCCGACCGATTTAAGTTAACCTTTTCTTCATTTATTACATAAAATTCATCCGAAGCATTCGTAGTGTACACTGAACTTCCAGACTCTTCAGCTCGTGATTGTATTCGCTTACCCCCTCCGCCCTGCGCAGTAAAAAAATAATACGTTGTATCAGAATACAAATGATGAATGTATTTATACCTTCTATCAGATGGATCAAATACCCAACGATGAGGAGATTTCCCGTAAAATAAAAAATAATCTCCCGGTCCAAAAGTTCCGTCTCCCCCATCTTCTACCTGAATTGGATTTTCCAGAAGATCATCTGCTCGCCAAATTGCATTAGGCTCTGGCAACATTCGTCCCCCATTTCCATATAATTTCACCGATGCTGAGGGAACAGGACCAATTAACGCACCTGATGCAATCAAATTTTCATAGCTAACCCTATAAACCCCATCCGTTGTTACCCCCAATTTATACCAACTTCCTGTTGAAAGCACCGAGTTTGATGCTGATTTAGAACTAGATACCAAGTTATTAGGGATTGACTGAATTGTGAATTGCATATTCCCTCTTACCAACAGTTCTATTTCCCCCATACTATTCTTCCGAATGGGAATTATTGAAGCTCCTGATATTGGTTTACGACTTATTTCTCCCGTAAAAACACTAACTAACGGTTCTGACGAAATTTGCCAATCCGGAATAATCACATGTTGCCAATTATCAGGTATTGGAATATATTCAGCATCCAATAATTGAACTGCGGTTGCTATTTGATTTTTGGACGTATATACAATGTAATATGGAAGATATTGCTCATCTAACGAAATACCCTTACCAGATAAAACTCGGTAATTACCTCCATTTTCAATAATTATAGGTTCACTCCAATTTATATTAAATGAAACAATTTCTACATCTTGTTGTTGAGCATAGAATACATACCTGCTGGCAAGTAATAAAATTACCAGAATAAAATATCTAAA
>CALEWF010000242.1 GCA_937925455.1 uncultured Flavobacteriales bacterium
AGCCACCGCAACCGCAGCCATGCAAGCCCGCCACGAGCCACATACAGCGAAAGACGGGATAAGCTGCCCAAATAAAAATGAATGCTATGAATAAATTGACTATTGCATTGCAAAAATCTGGAAGGCTGCATGAAGATTCAGTAAAACTGCTGAAAGAATGTGGGATTGATATAAGTAATGGGTTAAATAAATTAAAGATAGAAGCAGAAAATTTTCCGATGGAAGTATTCTTTTTTCGGGATGATGATATTCCGCAATATGTGGAAGAAGGTATTGCGGATGTAGGAATTGTAGGTGAAAATGTATTGGTAGAAAAACAAGCCGATGTAACCGTAGTAGAACCGTTAGGATTTGGTAAGTGCAGGCTATCTATTGCAGTGCCAAGAGCTGCGGCGTATGATGGGATGAATTGGCTACATGGAAAACGCATTGCAACCAGTTACAAAAATTTACTTCAACAATTTTTGACGAATCATAACATCCAGTCCGAAATACATGAAATCAGCGGGTCAGTAGAAATAGCACCAAGTATAGGCTTGGCGGATGCAATTTGCGATTTAGTAAGTACAGGAAGTACTCTATTTAGCAACGGATTAAAAGAAGCTGAAACAATATTTAAAAGCGAAGCTGTGTTAATAGCCCATAAGCAACTGAGCGAAGAAAAAAAGCATTGGTTAAATAAATTGTTATTTAGAATAAAAGCCGTAAAAAAATCAAAACATAATAAATACATATTACTAAATGCCCCCCACGAAAAATTAGAAGCGATTTGCAGAATACTACCCGGCATGAAAAGCCCAACTATATTGCCTCTGGCAGAGCCGGGATGGTGCTCCGTACACTCAGTGGTGCATGAGGACCATTTTTGGGAAATCATTGAACAACTGAAAGCCGAAGGAGCTCAAGGAATTTTAGTTATACCTATTGAAAAAATGATTGTATGATACAAGTAGTTGCGTATCCTGAAAGTACACAATGGAAAAACTTAGCCCAACGACCATTGCTAAATAGAGAAGATTTGACCAACTGCGTCAAAGACATGCTGGAAGATGTACGTCTGAATGGGGATGATGCTGTACTGAACTATACCCGTATGTATGACTATGCACATGCAAAAACATTGCGGATTGAAGCATCTGTTTTAAAAAACGCAACGGATAAAATTTCTGAAAATTTAAAAACAGCCATTGAAACAGCCATTAAAAACATCCAAACATTTCATACCGCACAACGCGAAGCAGAGCACATGATAGAAACCATGCCAGGTATAAGGTGTTGGCGAAAAAGTGTAGCCATCGAAAAAGTGGGATTGTATATTCCGGGAGGTACAGCCCCCCTCTTCTCTACCCTGCTTATGCTGGCTATACCGGCTCAAATAGCAGGCTGTAATGAAATTGTGGTTTGTACACCGCCTGATAATAATGGCCAAATTGCGCCAGAGATTCTATATTGTGCATACCGATTGGGATTACAACAAGTATTTGCCTGTGGGGGGGTACAAGCCATTGGTGCAATGGCTTTTGGAACGGAAACTATTCCAAGCGTATACAAAATTTTTGGCCCGGGTAATCAGTATGTAACTGAGGCCAAACAGCAAATACAAAGCTGGGGAGTGGCTATTGATATGCCGGCCGGTCCTTCGGAAGTATTGGTAATTGCCGAATCTGAGTCCAATGCCTCATTTATTGCCGCCGATTTATTATCGCAGGCAGAGCATGGAGCTGATTCACAAGTAATTTTAGTAACTACTGATGATAAATTAGCCCTACTTGTTCAACAAGCATTAGAACAACAACTCGAAGCTTTACCAAGAAAAGAATTAGCTCGTCGGGCACTCAAACATAGCCGTTGCATCGTGTTAAGAAGCAGAGAAGAAATGATAGCATTTAGTAATTTATATGCACCAGAACATTTAATCATTCATGCAGAAGATACAGCATGGTATGAAAAACGCATCGTGAATGCGGGGTCGGTATTTTTAGGAGCTTATACGCCGGAAAGTGCAGGCGATTACGCCTCTGGCACCAACCATACATTACCCACAAATGGATACGCCAAAAATTTTAGTGGGGTGTCGTTAGATAGTTTTATTCGAAAAATTACTTATCAGCATATCACTACCGAAGGATTACAATCTATAGGGAATGCCATCATGGAAATGGCCAGAGCAGAACATTTAGAAGCCCATGCACAAGCAGTAGAAATACGGTTAAATGCATTACAATTATGATGAAGATAGAAGAAGTATTAGCCTTAGTTCGACCGAACATCAATCAACTTACGCCGTATTCATCCGCTCGGGATGAATACAAAGGGGAAACCGGGATTTTTTTAGATGCCAATGAAAATGCTTATGGTTCACCTATAGAACCATGGATGAATCGTTATCCAGACCCATTACAAGTTCAGGTAAAAGAAAAATTATCAAGCATCAAAAAAATTAGTTCAGAACATATTTTTTTAAGCAATGGCAGCGATGAATCCATAGATGTGTTGCTGCGTACATTTTGCAATCCGGGGAAGGACGAAGTGATCATACTTCCACCTACCTATGGCATGTATGAAGTGGCGGGTAGAATTCATGATTTGCAAGTAAAAAAAGTATTATTAGATGATGCATTTCAACCGGATGTAACTGAAATATTAAATCAAATTACATCGAAGACCCGCATGATCTTTTTCTGCAGCCCGAATAATCCCACAGGAAATTTGATGGATGCAAAACGGATTAAAAAAATATTGGAAGAATTTAATGGAATTGTAGTAATAGATGAAGCCTATGTGGATTATGCCAATACATTTTCTTGGATTCAAGAATTAAAAAAATATCCACATTTAGTTGTTTTACAAACCTTTTCCAAAGCATGGGGATTAGCTGGTATTCGGGCAGGAATGACCTTTGCACATCCTCAAATTATCGCGGTGATGAATAAAGTAAAAATGCCCTATAATGTGAATTCAATTACCCAGGAACGATTATTACAGGCCATGGATAATCAAGCGTTTGTAGAATCTGCCATTCAGCAAACAATTCGAGAAAAAAAAATTATGATTCAAGAATTGAAACAACTTAAATCGGTAAAAACCATTTATCCATCCGATGCAAATTTTTTGTTGGTTCAAATAGATCAAGCCAACGTAGTATATCAACAATTGATTGAAAAAAAAATCATAGTCCGCAACCGAAGCCGTGTGGAAAAATGCAACGATTGCCTTCGCATTACCATTGGTACCCCAAAAGAAAATAAGACATTATTAGAAACATTATCAAAAATTACCAATTGAACCAACAACCTTATTTTATGAATAAACCCAAAATCTTGTTTATTGATCGTGACGGTACAATCATTAAAGAACCTCCCGTAACTTTTCAGGTGGATCATATAGATCAACTAGAGTTTTTACCCGGAGTGATTCGCCACTTGGGCAATATTGCACAATCCGGCCAATTCAGGCTGGTGATGGTAACCAATCAAGATGGATTAGGGACAGAAAAATATCCGGAAGAACGTTTTAGGCTGATTCAAAACCTCATCCTTCGAATTTTAGAATCAGAAGGTATTCAGTTTGATGAAGTACATATTGACCGTTCCTATCCACACGAAAATCTACCTACCAGAAAACCAGGTATAGGCATGTTGACACATTTTTTAACCGACGACTATGATTTAGAAAATTCATTTGTAATTGGCGATCGGCTCACCGATGTGATGTTGGCTAAAAATTTAGGCTGCAAATCCATATTTATCAGAAATTATGATGATCCTCAAGAAACGGTGGTTCCAATTGATTTTATTGCTTCGAATTGGAAAGAAATTGAAGAATATTTACTAAATCCACCAAGAATAGCCTATGAACATCGTAAAACTAATGAAACAGATATTCGGGTGAAAATCAACTTGGATGGATCAGGAAAATCATCAATAAACACCGGGATTGGATTTTTTGATCATATGCTTGAACAAATAGCCCGTCATGGAAAAATAGACCTAACTATTGAAGCCCAAGGTGATTTACATATTGATGAACACCATACCATTGAAGATACCGGGATAACCTTAGGCAAAGCATTTGCTAAAGCTATGGGAAATAAAAGAGGAATGGAACGTTATGGATTTGTATTGCCTATGGACGATTGCTTGGCACAAGTAGTCGTTGATTTTGGAGGAAGACCCTGGATTGTATGGAATGTCAATTTTCAACGTGAAAAAATTGGAGATATGCCAACTGAAATGATATTTCATTTCTTCAAATCATTCAGTGATGCAGCCGCTTGTAATCTCAACATTCAGGCAGAAGGACAAAATGAACATCACAAAGCAGAAAGCATATTTAAGGCATTTGCTAAAGCCTGCCGCATGGCATTAAAACGTGATGCTAACTACATGGAATTACCCACTACCAAAGGAATCGTATGAGCAGTACATTAGTCATGATTGATAATTACGATTCATTCACCTACAACTTGGTACATTACCTAGAAATATACTGGGAAGGCCAATTGGTAGTTATGAAAAATGATCAAATTGATTGGGAAATTTTAGGTTCATGCCAAGGAATTATTCTTTCACCAGGACCTGGATTACCTAAAGAAGCAGGCTTGCTTATGAAAATAATCAATCAATACCTGTATCAAAAACCTATTTTAGGGGTATGTTTGGGGCATCAGGCTTTAGCCGAAGCAACCGGAGCAAAATTAAAAAACCTATCCACCGTGTATCATGGAGTGGCTACACCCATCAACATAAAACCTACCAAACATCCTTTGTTTAAAGATTTTCCAAAAAGGATTTCAGTAGGCAGATACCATTCGTGGGTGATTGATGCATCAACCTTAAATGAAATGTGGGAAATAGCTGCTACGGATGAAAACAATGAAATCATGGCTATTCAACACAAAACGCATCCGGTATGCGCTGTACAATTTCATCCGGAATCTATACTAACACCTGATGGAAAAAAAATGATTGAAAACTGGATTATAAGTTTAAATGAACATCCATGAAAACCGTAATCATTCAATACAATGCCGGAAATATCACTTCGGTTAGGTTTGCCTTAGAACGGCTCGGTGTTTCATATATCTTGAGCGATGATCCAGACACCATTCGCCAAGCAGAGCATGTAATATTTCCTGGTGTTGGTGAAGCATCGTCTGCCATGCAGTATTTAAAAGATCGAAATTTAGATAAGGTAATTTGTTCGCTTAAACAACCGGTTTTGGGAATTTGCTTAGGAATGCAATTGCTTTGCAATTATTCAGAAGAAGGCAATACCCAATGCTTAGGTCTCATTCCTGCCGATGTAAAAAAATTTAATCATTCATTCAAAGTGCCTCAAATCGGCTGGAATACGATAGATAATTTGAATGATCCTATCTTCAATACTATTCCTGAACATTCATTTGTATATTATGTACATGGATACTTCGTTCCATTAAATAACTATACCATTGCCAAAACTACCTACGGATTGGATTATTCAGCTGCCATACGTAAAGACAATTTTTGGGGAGTACAATTTCATCCTGAAAAATCTGCCCATATAGGTGATCAAATTTTAAAAAACTTTTTATCCATAGAATCATGGAAATAATTCCTGCCATAGACCTCATAGACGGAGCCTGTGTTCGATTAACGCAAGGCAATTATCATGAAAAAACAGTTTATTCGTCAAACCCATTAGAAATAGCCCTACAATTGGAAGATCATGGAGTACAATCCTTGCATATAGTAGATTTAGATGGAGCCCGAAGTGGAAGAATTACGCATTTAAAGGTATTGGAAACCATTGCTAATCACACCCAATTAAAAATTGATTTTGGAGGAGGAGTAAAAACTGTTGAAGATACAAAACACATTATTGATGCAGGCGCTCATTGGGTAACCATTGGAAGCTTAGCCGTTAAACATCCGGAAACTATGATGAAAATAATTGATGCAATAGGCGCTGAAAAAATCATGCTGGGAGCCGATGTAAAAAATGAGTTTCTACAAATTCATGGTTGGCTTGAAAGAACAGAAATTACGGTTTATCAATTCATCGAAAAATACAAGTTGTTAGGCATTCAACGATTTTTTTGCACCGATATTTCAAAAGACGGAATGTTGGAAGGACCGGCTATTGATTTATATCAAAAAATTATATCAAAATTTCCGGATATTTATTTCATTGCAAGCGGAGGTGTTTCAACACTACATGATTTGCAAGCCTTAAAGATTATTAAATGCCATGCTGCCATTGTAGGTAAAGCCATTTACGAAGGACGCATAAGTTTATCTGAAATACAGGTATGGAATGAACAAAATCAATGCACATGTTAGCCAAACGCATTATTCCTTGTTTAGATATTAAAGATGGTCGTACCGTGAAAGGTACTAACTTTGTAAACCTTCGGGATGCCGGCGATCCCGTAGAATTAGCCCTACGTTATGTTCAAGAACAAGCTGATGAATTAGTATTTTTAGACATCACGGCTACTCATGAAAAACGAAAAACCTTATATCAATTAGTGTACAATGTAGCATCGTGTGTCAACATCCCATTTACTGTAGGTGGAGGTATTGGCAGTTTGGATGACGTAAGTATGTTGTTAAAACAAGGGGCTGATAAAATATCCATCAATTCAGCCGCCGTGAGAAAGCCTACATTAATTACTGAATTAGCAAAAGAATTTGGCAGCCAGTGTATTGTATTAGCAGTGGATGTAAAACAAGTTCAGCCCAACCAATGGTTAGTGTATTTAAACGGAGGACGTTTGGCAACAGATATAGATGCTCTTGCATGGATTAAAGAAGCAGTGGAGCGGGGCGCCGGCGAAATCTTATTAACTTCCATGGATCATGATGGAACTAAAAACGGATTTGCTATTGAACTAACTCGCCATGTATCCGAACTGGTATCCGTACCGGTAATTGCGTCTGGGGGTGCAGGCAATATGAAACATTTTAAAGAAGTATTTCAATTCGGAAAAGCAGATGCAGCATTGGCTGCCAGTGTATTTCATTTTGAAGAAATAAACATCTCAGAACTTAAAAATTATTTATCAATACATCAAATACCCGTAAGATTATGAAACCAGATTTTACAAAAAATCCCGACGGATTAGTTCCTGTAATTATTCAAGATGCCGATACCCGTATGGTATTAATGTTAGGCTACATGAATGAAGAAGCATGGGAAAAAACCCTTAAAGAAGATGTTGTAACTTTTTACAGCCGCAATAAAAAACGTCTGTGGACAAAAGGTGAAACTTCAGGAAATTACCTAATCAAAAAGCAAATCTTACTCGATTGTGACCAAGATTGTATTTTAATTCTTGCTAAACCCAAAGGACCTACATGCCATACTGGTTCAGATACCTGCTTTGGAGAAAAAAACGAAGGTAACTTTTTGATTCATTTAGAAAAAATTATTGAAGAACGAAAAAATAAAAAAGAGGGTAATTCTTACACAGCATCTCTTTTTGCAAACGGTACAAGTAAAATAGCTCAAAAAGTAGGTGAAGAAGCGGTAGAATTGGTAATTGAAGCATTACAAACAAATGATGACTTGTTTTTAAATGAATCAGCTGATTTACTTTTTCATTTTTTAGTATTACTTCAGCAAAAAGGTAAAAAATTGAATGACGTCATTGAGATTCTTCATAAAAGGCATCGTTCATCTTAAGTATTCACAGGCACAAATTTTTATTAAACCTAATTTTTGCATTAGAAAATTTCCGTAGGCATCCAGAAAAACAAAAATCTACGTAGCCACTGTTACATAAATAACCACAGAGAACACAAAGGAATACTGTATGTTTTTACTTTCATTTTCTTTGTGTTCTCCGTGTATCTCTGTGTTCTTTGTGGTTAAATTTTTCACCACAGAGAACACAGATAAATAAACCAATTAAAAAACGTCTTCAACCCAGTTTAATGCAATTGAAGTAAAATAGCTGTTTGAACCCAGGTGGTTACTTCATA
>CALEWF010000243.1 GCA_937925455.1 uncultured Flavobacteriales bacterium
ATAAATAACCACAGAGAAAACAGAGGAATACTGAGTGTTTTACTTTCATTTTCTATGTATTCTCCATGTATCTCTGTGTTCTTTGTGGTTAAAAAATTTGTTTACTATTCGGGTTTAATGCTTTTTACCACAAAGAACACAAAGTGCCGTTGATTTTTGTCATAACTCTTTCTTTTTGTGCTATGATTTAATCCCAAAATTATCATTAGGATAGTTTTATAGGGGATGGCCGCGAGTTTCTCCGCCTCGTAGGGCAGATACACTCTCTGCCCCTTCTGCCGGGGATGGCAGTGGAAAGCCCGCAGGGGCGAAGCCCATAGTGCACGGGGTAGCGGGGCTGAGGGTACGAAGACACCGCTACCCCGATGCAATATGTGGCTGAGCCCCGAGGACTTGTAACGAACAGCCCCATGGGCAGCCTGATAAAAATAAAACAGGGAGATAAAATTTATATCGGATAACTGAAAAAAACGGGCACTTAACTTAACAAACAATGGTAGCACCCTCTTTTTTCTATCTTTGCCCTCAAACAAATGTACTTATGGCATCGCACGATGATTTGCTGAAAAATATTATTTCGCATTCAAAGGAATATGGATTTATCTTTCCTTCTTCAGAAATTTACGATGGGTTGAGTGCTACGTATGATTACGGTCAATATGGTAAGGAATTAAAAAATAACATTGAAGAATACTGGTGGAAAGCCATGGTGCGGGTGCATGATAATATTGTTGGCATTGATAGTGCCATCTTTATGCATCCTACCGTTTGGAAAGCCAGTGGTCACGTGGATGCTTTTAATGACCCGTTGATTGATAACAAGGACTCAAAAAAACGTTATCGTGCCGATGTATTGATTGAGGAGCATATTGAAAAAATTCGTGCAAAAATTAATAAAGAAATAGAGAAAGCAGCAAAACGCTTTGGAGATGCGTTTAACTTAAATCAATTTCTTACTACTAATCCGAGGGTTATTGAATATAACCGCCAAATTGAAGAAATAGAGCATCGAATGAAAACTGCTCTTGAGACTGGTGATTTGCAGGCTCTTAAGCAGTTGATTTTAGATTTAGAAATTGTTGATCCCGTATCTGGCACACGAAATTGGACCGATGTGAGGCAGTTTAACTTAATGTTTGCTACTGAACTTGGTTCAGTGAGCGGTGAGGCAAGTATCATATATTTACGTCCAGAAACAGCCCAAGGTACATATGTAAACTTTCTCAATGTACAGCGTTCTGGCAGGATGAAAATTCCATTTGGAATTTGTCAGATAGGTAAGGCATTTCGGAATGAAATCATTGCTCGACAGTTTATTTTTCGCATGCGAGAATTTGAACAGATGGAAATGCAGTTTTTTGTTCGCCCAGGTGAAGAGATGGAATGGTACGAATACTGGAAAAACAACCGGATGAAATGGCACAGAAATTTGGGAATGGGCGATGCTCGTTACCGTTTTCACAACCATATTAAACTGGCACATTACGCCAATGCGGCTTGTGATATTGAGTTTGAGTTTCCCATGGGATTCAAAGAATTGGAAGGTATTCACAGTCGAACAGATTTTGATCTCAAAGCGCATGAACAATACTCTGGAAGGAAACAACAATATTTTGACCCGGAATTAAACCAAAGTTATATCCCGTATGTAGTAGAAACAGCTATCGGATTAGATCGAATGTTCATGTCGGTGCTTTCTGCTTCTTACAAAGAAGAGAAACTGGAGGATGGTTCTGAGCGTACAGTGCTTTCTATTCCCCCGCAATTAGCACCCGTTAAAGTGGCAGTATTACCGTTGGTTAAAAAAGATGGAATGCCAGAGAAAGCCTTGGAGATATTTCATCAGCTAAAATTGGAAGTTAACAGCCAATATGATGATAAAGATGCCATTGGTCGTCGCTATCGCCGGCAGGATGCTATTGGTACGCCATACTGTATAACAGTTGATAATGAAACCCTTGAGAATAATACAGTAACTATTCGTGAACGCGACAGTATGAAACAGGAACGTCTGGATATTCATAACATCATTCAGGTGGTAAAAGAGAAAGTGGATATTATTCCCTTGCTTAAAAAACTTATGTAATTGAATTATTGTTGAAACAACAGGTTTTGTACATTTAACCTGTTGAAGAAATTAACAGGTATATATCAATATTTTTCACTGCTAAACCTGGATGTGGTATCTGGGGCATTAGGTTTTGTTTACGTAGCGGCTGCACTTTATCCGGTTTATATTCCGGCTTATCAACTATTTATTTTGGGGACTACAGTTTGGATAATATACACTGCAGACCGTTTATTAGATACTTTGAGAAATCCGAAAATGAGAACTGCTCGCCATGATTTTCAATTTACTCATCGAAAATTAAGTCTGTTTATTTTAAGCTGTTGTACACTTTTAAACGCTTGGATGCTACTTCATCACAGGCCTGCAAAATTGATGATTGGAGGAATATGGATGGCTGTTCTTATGATAGTTTATTTTCTTTTAAAGCAAATTTTATCGATTCAAAAAAAATGGTTTCCATTCAAAGAGGTGTTTATTGCTATGGGATACAGTATGGGAATTATGTTGCTTCCCTTCAGTAATTGCAATACTTGGCCCAAGGTTTGGATAATTTTGTGTGGATATATATTCATCGTGGCACTAATCAATGTATTGGTAATTGGTAGTTTTGAAAGAGAAGATGATTGGGTACTGGGTGAAAAATCTATGATTCATTTAATTCAATTCAAATGGGAAAAAATTTTGTGCATGTTATTGTTTATGTTTGCATGGGTGCTGGTGTTATTTTTAAAATTTATACATCCGGTTACTATTGTTTTAATGATATTACCCGGGGCACAGCTTTTGCCATTGTTTTTCAGAGAAAAATTTCGTTTAAATTTTCGCTATCGTTTATGGGAAGATGGGATGTTGATGCTACCAATTTCCTTTTTAATATTTGATTCTTTCTTGTATTTTTAGCATCAAACCATTGATGTGAAGCCGCATTTTGGAAAAGATTTACTGTTTTATGGGTTGATGTTGGTTGTATTTATGGCCGGAGCATATTATATCATTGAAATTAGCGGACTTCAGCCCAACACTTCATGGCCCGTTTCAGTTCAATCTTCTTCGGTTTCTCAGGTAGATACATTCAGTTCTGAACATATTTTTTCTGAAATAATTCATAACATTCATCACCCCCTGGCCATTTTGATACTTCAAGTAATATTAATTTTGGCAGTATCGCGTACGTTTGCATTTATATTTACAAAGATTGGCCAGCCTCCTGTGATGGGCGAAATTATAGCAGGCATTACCTTAGGCCCTTCACTTTTTGGATTTTTATTGCCAGAGGTTAGTGAATTTGTTTTCCCAGCAAATACGTTAGGGAATCTTCAGTTTTTAAGTCAGATTGGGCTTTTATTTTTTATGTTCATTATTGGGATGGAGCTGGATCTTAACATGTTTAAGCAAAAACTGAAGCAATCCATTTTAATCAGTCATACAGGTATAGCTCTTTCATTTGTAATTGGTATTATTACTGGATTCTCAATTTATACACAATTTGCTCCACCTGGAACCCGTCCGTTGGAGTTTGCTCTGTTTTTAGGAATGTCTATGAGTATAACTGCTTTTCCGGTGATGGCTCGTATTCTGCAGGAAAAAGGATATACCAAAAAAGCCTTTGGCTCTTTGATGATTGGCATTGCTGCGGTAGATGATGTTACTGCCTGGTGTATGTTGGCCATTCTTATTGCTTATATCAAAGCTGGAACCATTTTGGGTGCACTTCCTACGGTGGTTTTATCATTGGGCTATTTGGGGGTTATGTTTTTTGTTATTCAACCTTTTCTTAAAAAAGTAGGAAGTATATATGTTTCGCGTGAAAACTTAAGTCGTGCAATTGTAGGAATGATTTTTGGTGTGATGTTAATCTCTTCGTATGTTACAGAAATTATTGGTATTCATGCTTTTTTTGGAGCTTTTGTGGCCGGCGTGGTAATGCCGCCAAATCTCATATTTAAAAAAGTACTAACTGAAAAAATTGAGGATGTAAGCTTGGTGTTACTGCTGCCCCTTTTTTTTGTTTATACCGGATTGCGTACTGAAATCGGATTACTCAATCAACCAGTTTTATGGAAATATGCTATTCTTCTTATCCTTCTATCTATTTCCGGAAAGTTTCTCGGAGGTTTTGCTGCTTCCAAGTTAACCGGCCATGGCTGGAAGCAGTCATTGATGGTGGGGGCTTTGATGAATTCACGCGGGTTAATGGAATTAGTAGTACTGAACATTGGGTATGATTTCGGTCTTTACTCTAAAGAAATATTTACCATCATGGTGTTAATGGCACTTACCACGACGATGATGACAGGCCCTTCACTTGATTTGATCGAGTGGATTTATCGCTCTAGAAACAGAAAAAAAGGTGTTTCTAACGAAGACAGGTTTTATAGAATATTAATTTCATTTGGGCCACCTCGTATGGGTGCTACGTTAATGAAAATAGCCTCTGTGCTTTTATACCATGAAAAAAACAAAGCCGTTGTTAAAGCATTACATATGACTCCTGATTTAGAAATAACTCCACAAGAGGCAATTATATTTGAAAGAGAAGGTTTTCAACCCATAAAAAAAGTTGCTGCAGATCAAGGTATAAAGATTCAAACTGAATATAGAATCACGGATCAAATTGATTATGAAATTATTAAAAAAACTCAAAAAGAACCATACGACTTACTGCTTATTGGAGGTGCACGTTCCCTTTTTACTGAAAATATATTGGGAGGAAGAGTGGGAAGTATTCTAGAGAATGCAGAATGTAATTTGGGAATCTTTATTGAAAAAGGTTTTGACTATCCCAGAAAAATCCTCGTAATGCATGGCTCTGGGAATAATCAACTTTTAGTAGAAGTTTCAAAACGATTCATAGCTCATCCGGAGATTACAGTAGATGTGATTAATACATCTTCTCAAACTCAAGCAGATTTGATGCAACTTTATGGTCTTTCAGAAATTCATATACTTAGTAACCGAAATATTGAAAAAACATTGCTTGATCGCTATGATTTAATGGTAGTAAATATTGAAACATGGAAAAAGCTTGTGGACGACCATATTCCATGGCTTAGTCATAGTCCCAGCGTTTTAATTCTTTCGCTTAAAAAAAAGAATTACCTTCATTAAAAATTCTACCATGAAAAAAGGAAGCAAACTTCCGGTGATATTGACGGTACTTATGATTGGCTTGCTGGCCATTTTGATTGTGGTGAATCAGGTGTTTTATAAACCGCACCGAGATATATCTAAGGCAAAACCCGATGTGATTACAACCGTGGATGATATGATTGAAGCATTTGAGAAAAATGATACCAGTGCCCATATTTCATATAATAATAAAGTCATACAATTTACAGGGGAAGTGAGTTCGGTGCTTCAATCTGATTCGCTCGTCTCCTTGCAATTTGATTCGGGGGCATCGCTTACCGTTACATGTGAAATGCATCCTAATCAAGAAATAAAAGCCAAAAAAACCGCTATTGGAACAAAGGTTACCATCAAGGCGTTATACGTTGGATATTTATTTGATTCCATTTTAGCTGAAATGGGAGAGAAAGGCGATATTAAGTTGAAAAAGGGCTCATTTATAAATCAATAAAAATTATATCACCATGAAAAACACACGTACAATTTTTATCGTATCGGTAGTGGGAGTATCGCTGTTAAGTTTTGGAATCTTAAATAAATCTGGCAAGGCTGGATTTACAGGTTCTCCGGGCGAAGGTACTTGTGCTGGTGCTGCCTGTCATGGCTCATTTGCTCTGAACAGTGGTCCGGGTTCTGTAACTATTAGTACCAATATCCCCGGGAATGAATATACTCCAGGTACAACGTATCAAATTTCTATTAAAGTAAAACAAACTGGACAAACTTTGTTTGGCTTTGGATGCGAGGTGCTTGATGGCAGTGATCAACCTGCAGGAACATTTATCATTACAGATGCTGCCAGAACGCAGCAATTGAATGCTTCTAATGGAAGGCCCAATATGACCCATAAATTAAACGGTGGGTTATCCAACGATTCTGCCGTTTTTACATTTGATTGGACTGCTCCGGCTACCAACATTGGCAATATAACCTTCTATTTTACTGGAAATGCTGCCAATGGTAATGGCAACGCTTCCGGAGATTATATTTATTCCGGTACTTATACGATTACTTCTACCAGCACAGTAGGTGTAAATGAACAAAACGAAGCGGTTTTTGCATTGTCAGCATTTTCTATTGCAAATGAACAATTGAATGTACGTTATGCTTTAAAGCAAGCAGGAAATGTTCAAATTGCATTGGTATCCATGGATGGAAAAATTATTCGTCAAACTTCAGTAATGAAACAAGCTGCAGGTGAACAAAATTATTTGATACCCATGTACGATTGCATGAATGGTACATATATTGTGTATGTATTGGCCGATGGCAAACCGTATAGCCGTAAAGTGGTCTATACTTCTAAATAAACGATTGTATGAAACAATTTCTTATTTTATTCATCGGTGTTTTTTTTGCTTTAAACCTTCATGCGCAGAAGTATGTTACTAAAACCGCTCAGGTAAGCTTTTACAGCAAAGCACCCTTGGAAGATATTAAAGCTGACAATCGCCAGGGATCATTTATTTTGGATGCCACTACCGGCGAAGTGGCGGCTGTGGTTTTAATTAAGTCGTTTGAATTTAAAAACTCTTTGATGCAGGAACATTTCAACGACAATTATATGGAATCAGAAAAGTTTCCAAAATCTACTTTTACCGGAAAAATTACCAATATTCAAGAGGTGCAATTTGATAAAAATGGCACGTATGATCTAAAAGTTTCCGGACAACTTACCATTCATGGAATTACAAAAGAAATTGCAGAAGCCGGTAAGTTATCTGTAAAAGGAGATGTAGTGATTATTGAATCTACATTTTTTGTAGCCTTGGCAGATTTTGGTATTAAAAACGATCGGGTAAAAAACATAGCCGAACGTATTGAGGTTACCATTAATGCTGAATTAAAGAAAAAATAGTATGAAGCATTTTCTTATGTTATTCATTGTATCAACCGGTCTGATATTTCAGGCCGGTTGTTATTATGATAAGGAAGAGGAATTATATCCTCCACAACCCTGTGATACTTCTAATGTGAGTTATGCTACAACCATTGTTCCTATTCTTTCCAATCGTTGCTATAGTTGTCACAGCAATGCCAATGCACAGAACTTTGGTAATGGAATTAGTTTTGAAGGGTATGCCAATATATCGGCTTATTTAGCTACATCTACTCAACTATTTATCGGAGCTATCAATCATCAAGACGGATATCCGGCTATGCCGCCTGCTTCTCCCAAGCTTACCTCTTGCAACATCAATCAGATTGAATTATGGATAGCAGCTGGTTATCCTGATAATTAAATTCATGCGGTATGAAAATAAAATTTACGCTTGTACTAATTATTATTTCAAGTTATACATCATCTTTTTCACAAGGATTATTGGATGAATTGGAAAAAGAGTTAGAACCGAAAAAAGAATATACACTTAGTACCTTTAAAGGTGCACGCATTGTAAATGGGCATTCCACCGAAATACCCGGCAAAGGGGAGTTGTTGTTTATTATTCAGCATCGCTTTGGTTCTGTTCGCGAAGGGATAGATGATATTTTTGGATTGGACCAAGCTTCCATTCGATTAGGGTTAGAATATACCTTACCATTTTATGATCGCATTAATATTGGATTGGGAAGAAGCACCTATTTAAAAACCTGGGATGGTTTCATAAAATATAAAATATTAAAACAAGCCAAAGGACCCAAAGCATCACCCATAAGTCTGGTGCTATTTGCTTCCATAGCTATTACAACTAATCAATGGGCAGATCCGGATAGAGTTAATTATTTTACTTCAAGACTTTCATATGCATATCATATCCTAATTTCCCGAAAGTTTTGCCGTTATTTTTCCTTTCAACTTACACCCACCGTTATTCATAAAAATTTAGTGCCTAAAATTGCAGACCAAAATACGGCATTTTATTTAGGTGCAGGAGGTTCGTTTAAAGTATCACGTCGGGTAGCCATTAACATCGAATATTTTTGGCCGGTTTATGGCCAGCGTTTTCCTCAGGTAAATAATCAGGATATTTTAGGCCCTTTTTCCATTGGAGTAGATTGGGAAACCGGAGGCCATGTATTTCAGTTTCATTTTACCAATGCCACGGCCATGTTTCCACAAGGATTCGTTGCTGAAACTACCGGCGATTGGTTGAAAGGAGATATTCGTTTTGGGTTTAACATCACCCGTAATTTTTCTTTTAAAAAAGGCGAGAAGAAGCCCAAAAAAGATAAAACAGAAAAGCCCGCATGGGATTAACCCAAAATTTTCGTTAGAGTATTTACATTAGGCTGCTTAAAGCGGCTGTCCGTTAC
>CALEWF010000244.1 GCA_937925455.1 uncultured Flavobacteriales bacterium
AATTTGAATAATCCCAAAATGGTCTTTAACATTTTGATATGAAAATTAGGCTGCTTAAAGCGGCTGTTCGTTACAAGTCCTCGGAGCTCAGCCTCACATGGCATCGGGGTAGCGGTGTCTTCGTGCCCTCAGCCCCGCTACCCCGTGCCCTGTGGGCTTCGCCCCTGCGGGCTTTCCACTTCCATCCGCAGCAGTCCACCCCGCAGGGGCGGATGATTTAAAGATGAATCAATTTGGAAATTAAATAATTTGAAGATGTGTTGATTTGAAGATGTATTATTTGTATAGTACTCATAATTCGTAATTGATAATTCGTAATTGATAATTCGTAATTGATAATTCGTAATTGATAATTCGTAATTGATAATTCATAATTGATAATTCGTAATTGATAATTCGTAATTGATAATTCATAATTGATAATTCATAATTGATAATTCATAATTGATAATTGGGTCAGCGGGTGTGTAGGTTGCTAACCGTATTGTCAATGCGTTTAGGGAGTAGGTGATGGGTGGAGAATGCGTTGTATCATACAGATTGCTTCCCCGCCAAAGGCGGGTCGCAATGACTATTAGAACAACGGGGCAGCGGGTGAACACGCCCCTAAGAGGCGGAGAAACACGAGGCTGCCCCCCCATGAAAATTAAATCCACACTTCTATCATAAAATTCTTTTTGGAAATATATTACCACATCATTTACTAACTTAGCCCGTAATTTTTTCTATGATTGAATTTGAAAAATATATTTTGTCCAACGGCTTACGCGTATTGATTCATCAGGATCATACCACACCCTTAGCAGCCATGAATATTGTGTATGATGTAGGTGCAAGGGATGAGCATCCAGATAAAACGGGCTTTGCGCATTTGTTTGAGCACCTGATGTTTGAAGGTTCTAAGCATATTCCTAATTATGATACTCCATTGCAGTTGGCAGGTGGTACAAACAATGCATTTACATCAAATGATGTAACAAATTATTATCTAACGGTGCCTGCTTCCAATATTGAAGTGGGTTTTTGGCTCGAAAGTGATCGCATGTTAGAGTTGGCATTTTCGCAGGAAAAACTGGATATACAGAAAAAAGTAGTAAGTGAAGAATTTAAGCAGCGATACCTGAATCAACCGTATGGCGATATTTGGTTATTAGCCCGACCATTGATATATAAAAAACATCCCTATCAATGGGCAACAATTGGTAAAGACTTATCGCACATAGAGCAAGCTACTTTAGACGATGTAAAAGATTTTTTTTACCGGTTTTATGCCCCTAACAATGCAGTACTGGTTATTAGCGGCAATGTAGAAGCTTCTGCCATGCTGCAGTTATCTGAAAAATGGTTTGGCTCCATTCCGAGGCGCAATGTTCCGCAGAGAAATTTACCACAAGAACCACCGCAAACCGAAGAACGCCGTTTGCGAGTTGAACGGGATGTGCCTTCGGATGCACTGCTGATGGCTTTTCACATGCCTGCCAGAACGGATGAACGTTATTATACATTTGATTTGTTGACGGATATTTTGAGTGGAGGCAAGTCATCCAGATTGTATGAAAAGTTGGTGAAAGAAAAAGAAATCTATACCGAGATTGGGGCGTATGTGATGGGAAGCCATGATCCCGGATTAATAATTGTATTTGGCAAGCTGGAAAAGAAATTTACCATAGCGCAGGGAGAAGCAGCAGTTTGGGAGTTGTTAGAAGAATTAAAACAACAACAAATAACAGAAGAAGAGTTGGCAAAAGTTAAAAACAAATGGCTTACTCAAGATGCGTTTGCACGTCTCAGTGTACTCAATAAAGCTATGAAGCTGGCATTTGCAGAGCTGTTGGGAGATGCTAACATGGTAAACCGCGAACCTGAAATCTATGCATCCATCACAGCCGAACAAATACAGCAGGCAGCTGCAATGGCTTTTCAAAAATATAATTGTTCGATTTTAGAATATAAATCATTGCATGTATGACGTTAGACAGAACCATACCGCCTGCCGTTCAGCAGGAATTTCCATTTACCCTTATTCATCCGGAAAACCAAGTAATAAAGGGTGTACCACACTATTTGATACCGGGTGAAGATACAGATTTAGTTAGGTTAGAGTTAGTATTTCAGGCGGGGTCAGTATACGAGTCGGCTGCGTTGATTGCTTCAACAGTCAATGACTTACTAGGAGAAGGTACCTCTTCACATTCTTCGTCCGAAATCAATGCCCGGCTGGATTACTATGGCGCATATATTGAAAAAGAAATAACTCAAGAACATGCTTCAGTAACCTTATATTGTTTGGGTCGGTTTTTAAAAGATGTTCTGCCGGTTTTTGCTGAATTGGTTATGGATAGTGTGTTTCCGGAAAGGGAGTTATGTATCAATTTGAACAATCGAAAAGCTTCGTTTGAAAGTAATTTGAAAAAAGTTGAGTTTGTTTGTAGGCAGCATTTTCCTTCATTGCTTTTCCCTGGCCATCCATACGGTAAAATTACTCGTTTGGAAGATTACGATCAAGTTACGCAAGGAGCGGTTTATCATTTTTATCAAACTTTCTATCATGCAGCTCCGGTGGCGATATTTCTATCAGGTAATGCTAATGAGCAAACCTTAAAACTTATAGCGGATGCATTTGATTGGAACAAACGGGCTATACCCCCGAACCGTACGCCCTTGCCGGATTATAAACCCGTGCATAAACACATTGCCATGGAAGAAACCATCCAATCGGCCATACGAATTGGCAGGCCTGCGGTAACACAGGAACATCCGGATTTTGCCGTATGGAGCCTTACCAATACCATTTTGGGAGGATATTTTGGGTCCAGGCTGATGAAAAATATTCGGGAAGAAAAGGGCTATACCTATGGAATTGGTTCAGCACTGCAAATGCATCCACAAAGTGGGGTTTGGTTAATTGCTACGGAAGTAGGTGCAGAATACACGCAGGCTACCTTGGATGAAATAAACAAGGAAATACTTCGCATGCATCATGAAGCTGTGAGCGATGAGGAAATGCGAATTGTAAAGAACTACATTCAAGGTAATTTCCTGAAATCAGTAGATGGACCATTTGCTCAAACTGAACGCTTGAAGACTATCGTATTGAAAGGATTGCCTGAGGATTATTATCAACAATTGATGGATGCCATCCGAAGCGCAACCCCAGACGATGTGTTACGATGCATGCATACATATCTTCACCCCGAACAAATGAGCCGGCTGGTAGTTGGTAAAACATGGAAAAATTAAGGAAGCATCATCTTCATACAAAATACAGAGCCACCGGATTTGATAAACTCTGAAGTATCAAAAGCATAGATCTCAAACCCCAGTTCTTTGAGCGCACGTTCGGTGTAAGCATTACCTTGTTGTATTATTGCTGCTTTTTTTCCTTGCGTATTTTGAATTAAATGAGCATTTAGTGCAAATCCATCTTTGGCTTCTTGGATAGGTATATCAATGAGATGACTAAATGTTTTTTGCAATAATTTAATACTATCCATACTAAATGCCATTGGTTGGTAAAGTGCTGTTTTGTCGTTTACCGGAATGAAGCAGGTGTCTAAATGATAAAAATAATCGCTAATCAGTTCAACTGCTGTTATTTTGCCAGGAAGAATTGTTTTCAGCCAGTCAATGGCATCCGGCGTAGTGCGATGTCCATATCCTGCAATCCAATGATCAGTAAAAGGCACGGAAAGAATATCCCCCATCCCTTCAAGGATAATATTTTCGGGTGGTTCTATGATTTCAAATCCAAGATTTTTATAAAATTCACGAAATGGAGGAATTTCACGTTGCCGTGAGGCGTGTTTCATCCGGCTTAGAATGACTGATTTTTGACCTTGTGTGGAAATAAACGGCAAACTTTGATTGGCTGCAAACACCATGTCTTCGCAGTGAGGTGTGCCGTTCAGAATATGTATCTCGCTAATTAATCCTTTATGCTTAAGTTTTTCATATACTGTTTTGAGGGTTTCCCATTGTTCTATGGCTTTGGCACGGTTGGTATTTCCTGCATGCCCTTTCATGTGAATATTTTTTTCATCCACTACTTCAAACCATTCGGGAGTTACTAACAGAACTTCCTGCATTATTTTGATTTTTTTTCCTGAATCACACCAATTGTGTATGAAGGAGAGAGGTATTCACGCCCGTCAATCACCACACCAAACCAAACTTCGGTTTCATAGGCCAATTTCCCGTTGCTGAAATATAATGGAGACAGAGGTTCTTTTTTCTTGTTCCATTCCCAGTAATAAGGTAATTCGGGGCTTGTTTCTTTGTAGAATAACGAGTATAAATTTTCGGCGAAAATTTCTTTTTCTTCACCTGGTTTAAGGATGATTTTGCGGTCTTTCTGAAAGTATTCTTCCTTGAATCGAAGAACCATAACAGCAGTTCGGTTTTTGCTGTATCCATACAGGTTAAATCTCACTGAACCACTATTTTCAAAGTAATATTGGTCATAGTTTCCGGTATTTTTAACCCGGCAATGCAGGATGTTTTCTTTATTCTTTTTTCCAGGCTGTATTTCCGTTTCATCTGTACTAATACTTAATATAGCTTTTGGGTAAGTTTCTTTAGGAATTATGGTTTGATGAATGGAAAAAATGTTTTCTTTAGAATATATGAACTTGTCTTGTACTTTCACTTCTACCATTATCTTAATGTATGGTTGATATTGCTTGGTATTTGATAACAAGGGTGTAATAGAAGGTGATAGATTTTTTTTGTTTTTCCAGTTCGAGGCAATCAGCAATTCTTGTTCGGTAATCCAGCCTAAGGCTTTTATATCTCCCGGTTGTAGCGTGAAAGGTGCGGATTGGTTTGCATGAGTGTGTATAACATAGGAATTGTTTTTATAAAACCGGGGATGGGCATGAAATTGAAATAACATGCCATCCATGGATTGTAAGGTAATTGGTTGCGTGTAATGATTTCTTGCCATTACCCACAACGTATCGGTAGCTTTATCAGGATTAATGGAATAGTTGGGAGCATGCACCCAAACTTCTAATCCCCAAGGGTTTTTGAGGGAATACATGATTTTTTTTTCGGAGGAACAACCCGAAAAAATTATCCATCCGCACGCCGTAAAAAATAAAACGTGGAAAAAAGTCTTCATAAAGTCAATGAAAGTCCCAAAATCCAGTTAGCCAGCGAAATAAAAATACCCATAAAAAGTGCCGGCCAAAATCCATTCACTTTAAAATCTTTAATTAATTGTCCGGCAAGCCATATCAAAAAGGCATTGATTACCAGAATAAAAAGTCCCAGCGTAATAAGTGTTACAGGAAATGTCAGAAAAATTAGTAAAGGTTTTACAAAACTGTTTAGTAAAGCCATCAATATGGCAACAACAAAAGCTGTTGCAAAACTTTTTACTTGAATACCCGGTAGAATTTTGGAAAAAACCAAGATCAGGGCAGCATTTACAATGAGTGTTATTAATATTTCTTTCATACCCGTAAAGATAGATAAATCATGAAATCTGCAAGATTTTAAAGTTATTAACAGGGTGTTGATAAGTGTATCCATTAAAACAGGGTAAATCAAATACTAATTGAAAGGGGGGGGTTGCTAATTCAAACTCCCTTTATAAAAATTAGCATAAAGTTTTCTCAATATGTATATGATATTTGTATCACCAAAATCAAAAAACAACAAAAAAAAAATGAAAACAAAATTCTTCGTACCGGCTTTATTGATAGTTGCAATAGCATTCACCAGCTGTTCAAAAGAAGAATCAGGTGTTTTGGAAATGAATTTAAGTTTTGATTTTTCAAAAGAATATCAAGGATGGACTTATGATATGTCTAATTACGTAGAAGGTGAGCAACAATCAATAGCTTATGCCTGTAAATATACTCGTTTGCCGCAACCGCTTAATACCAATAAATCAGCTTTGTTATTAAGTGCTAAAAACATGGGTGGCGATTTATTCTTTTACATTCGTCGCCAAATTACGGGTTTACAGCCTAATACTCAATATTCAATCAATTTTCAAATGGAGTTAGCTTCTAATGCTCCATCCATTGCTACTGAGGCAGGTAGTGCCAATGATGTATATGTTAAAGTGGGTGCATCAACTAGAGAACCTCGTACCGTAAAAAATGGTACTGTATATAATTTTAGTTTAGACAAAGGAATTAAGAAAGATAGTGATGGTCAAGATTTGAAAGTAATTGGTAATATTAGTAATGGGACCACTGAGCCGGTTTACACCTTGTTTGAAAGAAATAGTTCTAATAAAACTATTATTGCAGAAACTGATGCCATGGGTAATTTATGGTTGGTAGTAGGTTTCGATTCAAACTATAAGTCTCGCACCTCTTTATTTATTAGTCAACTAGTGATTAATATCAGCGCTATTTAAGATTAAAATACGCTAAATCTTTTTTAAAGAGGCAGCCTTCGGGTTGCCTTTTTTAATTCTATTGAAGCATATCTGCATATAAAACAATTAACGTTGAAAATTATTTAACCTCAAATTATCATTAGAATTTAAATCATACTTTTTATGAGGGGGCGGCCGCGTGTTTCTTCGTCTCGTAGGGCGGATACACCCGCTACCCCGATATTATTACCGTCATTGCGACCCGCCTTTGGCGGGGAAGCAATCTGTATGATACAACGCATTTTCCACCCATCACCTATTACCTAAACGCATTGACAATACGGTTAGCAATCTACACACCCGCTGACCCAATTATCAATTACGAATTATCAATTACGAATTGTGAATACAATACAATTAATTCATCTTCAAATCCTCTCATCTTCAAATCCTCTCATTTTCAAATCAATTCATTTCCAAATTGTTTCATTTCCAAATCATCCGCCCCTGCGGGGCGGACTGCTGCGGATGGAAGTGGAAAGCCCGCAGGGGCGAAGCCCACAGGGCACGGGATAGCGGGGCTGAGGGCACGAAGACACCGCTACCCCGATGCCCTGTGTGGCTGAGCCCCGAGGACTTGGAACGAACAGCCGCACAAAGCAGCCTGATATAAATACTTTAATGAAAGTTTGGGGTTTATAGTAATATTCCTGAGTATTGTGTGATTTCTTAGTTGGTTAAAGCTATTTTGAAGTGCAAAAAAATGAATAAAATTTTCTTACGCTTGGCGTATTTTTTACATAATAGATGAATCTAAAATTCAACAGCCTATAACTAAAAATGCTAATGATTGCCATTAGCAATTTCTACTAATGATAATTTAGGTTTTTTTTAAAATATTTTAAAACAAAAACCTGATAAAAGTCATTTTTTGAGGCAGACAAGTGTAATAAATTTGTACCATGTTAAACCTTAAAACTTTTAAATATGTCACTCATTAAACGTACAGCATTTCCTTCATTATTGGATGAAATTTTTAATTCAGATCGTTTATTTGATTCTGATTTCTTTAAAAAAGACTGGGTGCCGGCAGTGAACATTGCTGAAAAAGACAACCAGTATGAGGTTGAATTAGCAGTACCCGGAATGAAAAAAGAAGACATTCAGATTCAAGTAGATCGAGGGGTATTGACAGTGAGTGGAGAAAACAAATCAGAAAAAGAAGAGAAAGACAAAAAATTTACGCGGAAAGAATTTTCATACAGTTCATTTAGTCGTTCGTTTACTTTGCCGGAGAATACGGATGAAAGCCAAATTGAGGCAAAGTATGAGGATGGAATCCTGAAATTAACTATAGCCAAGAAATCGGCTGAACAATCTCAAAAGAAACTAATTTCAGTAAAGTAAAATTCAATTTAGGTTATATTAAAGAGGGGGGATTGCCAAACGGTGATTTCCCCTTTTTAACTTGTATTTGTTGGTAAACTTAGAATTTGAGCAATGAATGAGATGTGGCTTCGTTTTACTTTTACCAAGTAAAACGATTTATGAAAATAATAGCTGGATTATTTGCGGTTGTTTGGATTGTATTGCCTCTGGCAGCACAGAGTAAGAAAAGTTTGCAGGAAAAGAAAGCCAAGCTACAGAAAGAACTAAATTATACCACGCAGCTATTGAAAGAAACCCAAGCAGATAAAAAAAATTCGATAAGTCAGCTGGAAAAATTGAATCGAAGCATTGAAGCAAGAATAGAACTCATACAAACTATAGAAGATGAAATAAAAATACTAGAACAAGAGATTGTAACCCACCGATTGGAAATAGAAAAGAAAAACAAGGTTTTGCAAAAATTAAAAGACCAATATGCCGAAATGGTTTTTACAGCTTGGTTGAATCGCAATCAGTTTAATAAATTGATGTATGTGGTTTCGGCAAAAGACTATAATCAAGGTATTCGTAGAATTCAATATTTTAATCAAGTAAATGATTTGCGAAAACAGCGGCTGGATGAAATTATTGAATTGAATACTCGTTTGCAACAAAAAGTAGAAGAGTTAAGAGCTATCCGCGAAGAAAAATCCATAGTTTTAATGCAGCAAACACAGGAAGCCAAAAAGTTGGAAAATGATAAAAAGCAAAAAGAAGAAACGTTAGCTAAGCTCAAAAGCAAGGAAAAAGAACTAATAGAAAAAATTAAAAAGAAAGAAAGAGAAAAAGAGCAGTTGGAAGCAAAAATTAAGGCAATTATTGAAAAAGAAATGAAAGAAGCTGAGGCCCGAAGAAAAAAAGCCAAAGAAGCAAAAGCTACCGTAAAAACTGAAACAAAAAGTGCCGGCACCAAGACCACTGAAAAAAAGGATACAAAAGAAGTTAAAACTACTCCATCGGGAACTTATACAGAATCAGGATTTGCTTCGAACAAGGGACGGCTCCCCTGGCCGGTTGAAAAAGGGGTAATTACCGGAAAATTTGGAATACAGCCTCATCCGGTATTTTCTAATATTGAAATTAAAAACGATGGCATAGATATTACCACTGAACGTGGGGCAACAGTAAGGGCTGTGTACAAAGGTGAAGTTACCGGGGTTTTTCGCGTGGATGGCTATGAAAACGTGGTAATCATACGTCATGGAGAATACCTTACTGTATATGGTAATTTGAAATCAGTAAATGTTAGTAAGGGAAATATTGTAGAAGCCAAACAAAAAATTGGCATTGTGGCCACGGATGAAGATGGAAAATCGTATTTAAACTTTCAGGTTAGATATGGGAGTGCGGTTCAAAATCCGGCTGTTTGGTTAAGTAAGTAAGTGTTAAATTCTTTAAATGGTACGTTTTGTATTTAATGAATAATGAAATTTAAACGCTTTTTGACTTTTCTTCTTAAACTTAGTCCTAGCTGCTTGTACACCCTATGTGCTCGCTTGTGATTAACCTGTATCCCTTCATTACGCAGTCGCATATAGCACTTCCAAAATCCCTCTCGTGGATGCAATTCGGCC
>CALEWF010000245.1 GCA_937925455.1 uncultured Flavobacteriales bacterium
AAATTATTTTACATTAAAAACAGAATATCAAGGCGATTTCTTAAAGTCATTGATATTTTTTAATAATCTCAATCAAAAAGAGCTTTATAATATGCAGGCTTTATACAGTCCATCCGGAGAAATCAATACATTTACCTATTCGGTAGATTCAGACATGAATGGATTGGCAGATAATTTAGTTAGAGTTTTTCTTTTGTATAGAAATAACGATGCATGGATTGATTCGATCCGAGTTTTCAATTCTAGTTATAATTACATAGGCTCATATATTTTTCAGTGGGATCAGGGAAATGTAATTAAGTTAACACTAAATGACAACAGTTTTTTCATGTTTGAATATGATAATCAGTCCAATTTTATGCAGAAACTTCAAAACTTGTTTTTGCTTTCAAATTTTTTGGATTCTCAACAAATTGCAATGACGCTCAGTAAAAATAATTGTACAAAAATTGAGGAATATGATTCAGGCGGTATATTGCAATACACAGTTGAATATCAATATGTGTATGATGACGACGGTAAAGTGATTTCAAAAACCAAAGTGGGGGGAAGTACAGAAACTATTAGTTATTCCTGTGTTGAACAATCGCAATGAGCAGTTAATTCAATCTAAGCTGGTTTCTGTAACCGGTATGTCGTGTGCTGCATGTGCATCTTCTGTAGAATCTACTGCCATTTCTACTAACGGTGTGAAAGAAGCCAGGGTAAATTTTGCTACACATCAATTATGGATTACGTACGATCCAAACAAATTTTCAGCAGATGAATTAAAGAAAAATATTCAGGCTGCCGGATATGATATCATTTGGGATGAACAGGTTGACCCTTTTGAAATAAGAAGACAAGAATATTTTCGATTATTACGCCAAACCCTTGTAGCATTTGCCTTGGCTGTGCCGCTCATGTTGGTTGGGATGCTATGGATGCATGAAGGCTGGGCACAATGGCTTTCTGCGGTATTAGCCACGCCCTTAGTGTTTTATTCTGGATGGATATTTCATGCAAAAGCATTGAAAGGATTAAAACACCAAACGCTGGGTATGGATACGCTTGTATCCATGAGTTCTTTGGTAGCATACACATATAGTGTAATTGTATTGTTTTTAAATATTCAATCCAATACATATCATTCGGTGCATGTGTATTTTGAGCCGGCAGGCATGATTATCGCATTTATTTTATTGGGTAAAACCTTAGAAGAAAGAGCCCGATACAAAGCTTCCGTTTCTCTCAGAAATTTAATACAGTTACAAGAACCGTACGCCATGCTCGTAAAAGAGGGAATGCATGAACGAGTTCCTGTAGCTTTGATTCAACCAGGTGACAAAATTTTTGTTTCCACAGGTACTAACTTTCCCCTGGATGGGGTAATCCTAGAAGGTACAACGTTGGTAGATGAAAGCATGATCACCGGTGAGTATATGCCCATGGATAAAAAATCGGGCGATCGTGTATTTGCAGGCACCCGAAATCAAGGTGTTTCGGTTGTGATAGAAGTTTTACATCCTATAAATGAAACCTTACTTGCTGGCATGGTGCAGAGAATTCAGGAAGCCCAAGGTACTAAGGCACCGGCTCAGCAATTAGCTGATAAGGTTTCAGCGGTTTTTGTACCAATAATTATTTTGATAGCATTAGTTACATTTTGGGGTTGGATGCTTTGGGATGGTTCGTTGCATCGAGCCATTTTTTCAACCGTTGCCGTGCTGATAATTGCCTGCCCGTGTGCCATGGGGTTAGCAACCCCGGTGGCAGTGGTGGCTGCTATTGGCAATGCATCCAAGAATGGAGTTTTGGTAAAAAATGCAGAAGCTTTAGACCGTTTGAATAAAGTGGATCACATAGTGATGGATAAAACCGGAACACTTACCTTAGGACAACCACAGGTGGCTGAAGTAAAATGGATCGTTGATAATTCATATCAAGAAATTCTATACAGCATGGAATTACATGCTGATCATCCCTTGGCAAGGGCTATTGTTTCGCATTTCAATTCAAACATTAAAAAAACTATTGAATTTTCTGAAGTTGTAATTCTTCCTGGTGAAGGTATCAAAGCAGTGTACAACGAAATTACGTATGTTGCCGGAAAATCCACGCTGTTTCAACCGGAAGCATTCCGGGTTATTCAAGGCGAGCTGGATGCAAAAGGCTCGGTGGTTTATTTTGGCGTTCCGCAGCAAGTATTCGGATGGATTACATTTGAAGATCAGGTTAAACCTGAAGCTGTTGAATTTATTCAACAACTTCATAAAAAACAGATTACGGTAGTTATGGCTACCGGCGACCATGAATTTGAGGCTCTAAGTGTTGCAAAGCACCTGGGTATCAAACATGTATATGCCGGACTTTTGCCACAGCAGAAAGCAGCCTTGATAGAGTCGTTACAAAAACAAGGAGCCGTAGTAGCCATGGTGGGTGATGGAATCAATGATGCAGAAAGTATGACTATGGCTGATGTAAGTATTGCCATGGGTCATGGCTCGGATGTAGCCCGGGACGTAGCAGATATTACCCTGATCAAAAATAACTTGCTGAAAATTATAAAAGCCATTGATTTGTCGAAAAAAACAACACACATCATTCGGCAAAATTTATTTTGGGCTTTTGGATACAACGTGGCAGCAATACCCATTGCAGCCGGTGTATTTTATCCCATCACCGGTTGGCAGCTCAATCCTATGATAGCTGCGGCAGCTATGGCATTAAGTTCTATTAGTGTGGTGTTAAACAGTTTGCGTTTGAGAGCTTGATTGATCCCAAACTTGACATTTAGAGTATTATTTATAGGCTGCTTTGTGCGGCTGTACGTTCCAAGTCCTCGGGGCTCAGCCA
>CALEWF010000246.1 GCA_937925455.1 uncultured Flavobacteriales bacterium
GTGAATACAATGTAATTAAACCCAAATTATGCAATAGAAAACCGGATATAATGCAAAGTTATTTTCATTTCTGTATTAAAGCCGATTCTATGAAGTAACCACCTGGGTTCAAACAGCTATTTTACTTCAATTGCATTAAACTGGGTTGAAGATGTTGTTTAATTGGTTTATTTATCTGTGTTCTCTGTGGTTATTTATGTAACAGTGGCTACGTAGGTTTTTGTTTTTCTGGATGCCTACGGAAATTTTCTAATGCATAGTATGAGTTAAAATTCGCTATCGGTACATTACCTTCCTAACCGCTGCAATCACGCGTTCGGTATTCGGTAGGTACGTTTCCACCAGGGTGGGGGCATACGCCATCGGGGTGTCGGCACCGGTAACTCGCAGAGCCGGCGCATCCAGGTAATCAAACGCTTCACGCTGCACCTTAAACACCACTTCGGTACTGATATTCCCGAGGGGCCAGGACTCTTCTACACACACCAATCGGTTGGTTTTCTTCACAGAGTTAATAACTGTTTCATAATCAATAGGACGAACTGTACGTAAATCAACAATCTCACACTTAATACCGTCTTTTTCCAACTCTTGAGCAGCGGCTTTGGCCACTTTAATGATTTTACCAAAAGACACGATGGTTACATCCGTTCCTTCCCTAACTACATTGGCTTTTCCCAGTGGAATGAGGTATTCTTCTTCGGGCACTTCTCCTTTATCGCCATACATTTGTTCTGATTCCATAAAGATGACCGGGTCGTCATCCCGAATAGCAGATTTTAATAATCCTTTGGCATCGTAAGGAGTAGAAGGAACTACCACTTTCAATCCCGGGCAGTTGGCATACCAATTTTCAAATGCTTGTGAATGGGTTGCTGCCAATTGGCCGGCAGAAGCAGTGGGTCCACGAAAAACAATTGGAACAGAAAGTTGCCCACCGCTCATTTGACGAATCTTGGCAGCATTATTTATGATTTGGTCAATAGCAACCAACGAAAAGTTAAACGTCATAAATTCAATGATAGGACGTAAGCCATTCATGGCAGCCCCGACCCCAATACCAGCAAAACCCAATTCAGAAATAGGAGTATCTATCACCCGCTTGGGGCCAAACTCTGCCAACATGCCTTGGCTCACCTTGTAAGCACCATCATATTCAGCTACTTCTTCTCCCATTAAAAAAATGGAGTCATCCCGACGCATTTCTTCCGACATGGCTTCGCGTATAGCTTCCCGAAACTGTATTTCTCTCATAACACTATTTAATTATCGTCAAAAGTAAAAAGATTCTACAACAATGATTGAAAACAAATCGGGTTAGCTGTTGTTTATTTGTTCAGCATTCAATGATTTTATTATTTTTGTGCCACTTCAAAAAAGAGTAGTTATTTAATTTATTACACATGAACATTTTAGTTTGTATCAGTAAGGTTCCCGACACAACATCGAAGATTGCCTTTACGGACAATAACACAAAATTTGATACCACCAATGTACAATTTATCGTAAATCCTTCGGATGAGTGGTATGCCTTAGTACGCGCTTTGGAGTTAAAAGAAACTTTAGGTGGCAATGTAACCATTATTACGGTGGGGCCAACTGAAGACGACGCCATTATTCGCAAAGCATTGGCAATTGGTGCTGATGATGCGGTAAGAATCAACGCCCATCCGCAAGATTCTTATTATGTTGCTGCACAAATAGCAGAATACGCTAAAACAAAAAATTTTGACCTGATTCTCACCGGAAAAGAAACCATTGACTATAACAATGCCGAAGTGGGCGGTATGATTGCAGAGCTTATGGGTTGGGAATACATTACACCGGCTAATAAGTTGGATGTAAATGGACGAATTGCACGTGTAGAAAGTGAAGTAGGTGGCGAAACCCGAGTTTTGGAATGTGAAATGCCGCTGGTAATCAGTGCAGCAAAAGGAATGGCTGACCAGCGTATTCCAAACATGCGTGGTATTATGGCTGCCCGTACCAAGCCTATTCATGTAGTAGAGCCAGCCCCCATCGATTCACAAGTAGCAATTACCCATTTTGAAATGCCACCGGCCAAAGCTGGAGTTAAATTGATTGACCCTGAAAATATGGATGAGTTGGTACGCCTACTTCACAACGAAGCAAAAGTTATCTAATCACGATTAAAAAATTTAAAGAATATGTCAGTTTTAGTATTTGTAGAAGCATCCAATGGAAAAATAAAAAAAGCCGGTTTTGAAGGAGTAGTTTACGGCAAATTATCCGGAAGCCCGGTTACCGCCGTAGTTTGTGGAGAAGCCGATGCTGCTGAAGTAGCATCACTTGGTGAATACGGAGCAAATCATGTGCTTCATGTAAAAAAGAATTATGATGCCGGAGCTCTGGTAGATGTAATGGCTGCTGCCGCCGACAAAACAGGTGCTTCCTTAATTGTATTTCCATTTGATAATACCGGAAAAGCCATAGCACCAAGACTTTCAGCACGTTTGAAAGCTGGCTTGGTATCTGGAGCGTTGGGGGTTCCCACTACTACGGAAGGTGCTTTCAAGGTTAAAAAGAATGTGTTTTCTGGTAAAGCAATTGCCGAAGTAGAAATTAAAACCGATAAAAAGATTGTAGCATTTTCGCCCAACTCTGTTGGATTGCAAAAATCAGAAGGAACAGCAAGTATAGAAGAGTTTTCTCCAACAGTAAAAGAAAGTAAAATAAAATTGGTAGAAACTAAAAAGTTGGAAGGGGATGTTCCGCTACCAGAGGCAGAATTGGTAGTTTCAGCTGGACGTGGTTTGAAAGGCCCGGAAAATTGGGGAATGATCGAAGAATTAGCCAAGGTTATTGGTGCTGCAACCGCTTGTTCGAGACCAGTGGCAGATGCGCACTGGCGGCCACACCATGAGCATGTGGGTCAAACCGGTGTTGCCATTCGCCCGAACCTATACATTGCCATTGGAATTTCAGGTGCAATTCAACACTTGGCTGGTGTAAACCAAAGCAAGGTGATTGTAGTAGTGAATAATGATCCGGAAGCTCCTTTCTTCAAAGCTGCCGATTATGGTGTCGTTGGTGATGCATTCCAGGTGGTTCCAAGAATGATTGAAGCTTTTAAGAAGTTTAAGGCATCTCAGCATTAATTTATTCAGGATATTGCTTAAATTAGCAAACAATCGGATCAGGCTGATCTCCTTATGAATAAAATTCAGCTGGATATAATTGGGCTTTCATACAGCCAAACCCAAACAGGGGCATATGCCTTGGTTTTGGGTGAACAAGGAGGATCCAGAAGGCTTCCCATTATTATTGGTGGATTTGAGGCTCAAGCCATTGCCGTACATTTGGAAAACATGAAACCCTCTCGTCCATTAACCCATGACTTGTTTGTTAAACTTACAGAAAGTTTTAATATTCAAGTGAAGGAAGTTTTAATATACAATTTATTAGAAGGGGTTTTCTATGCAAAGTTAATTTGCGACGACGGTATTCGAGAAGTAGAAATTGATTCGAGAACTTCTGATGCCATAGCTCTTGCAGTTCGGTATGGCTGTCCGGTTTATACCTATGAATTTATATTAGAGGCGGCAGGAATAAGAATTGAAGACGAACATCCATTGGAAGAACATGTAGAAGAAAAAACAGGTTCATCAAGCAAAAAAGAACCAACAAGTCTGACAGAAATGTCAATTGAAGAGTTGCAAAAAAAACTCAATGAAGCTATTGAAAATGAAGCTTATGAACTGGCTTCACAAATTCGAGATGAAATAAATAGACGTAAATCTTAGTGTTAAAACAAGTTTGACTCCTTGAGTTTCAAATGCAAATAATTTACATTTGCATTTGAACCCAATATTAAAAACCCATGAAAAAATTGTTTATTAGTGCATGGGCGGTTTTGATCTTACTATTTTTAAGTATCGATACAAATTCGCAGCAGCCTATTTTCGCCGGTAATGATACTAGCATTTGCCAGGGTCCAGTTACATTAACAGCTACGATAGATTCTTCATTATTTAGCGGAGCTGGTTCGCCTACCTTTTTATCACTTTCTGATGATGTATTTTCTGGAGTAATAAATATTGGATTTTCATTTACCTTTTTTGGAAACAGCTACACCCAGTGCGTTATTTCTTCTAATAATTTTATCAGTTTTAATTTGGCAAATGCTAACACAGGGTCGCCCTGGACAATATCTCAACCTATTCCTAATACAACCTTTTCTAATAAAACCCAAAATGGAATTTTAGGACCATGGCAGGATATTAATCCTGGCGTAGGAGGAACCGTTAGCTATCAAACTCTTGGTACAGCTCCTAATCGAAGATTTGTGGTAGAATACTGTAACGTACCCATGTATAATTGCACAAATCTACAGTTTTCTAGCCAAATTATTATCTATGAGTCTTCCAATATTATTGAAACGCATATTATTAACAAGCCTTTATGTACAACATGGAATAATGGATACGCCATACATGGATTACACGACGCATCTGGAACAATAGCTTATGTAGTTGCAGGAAGAAATCATCCCGCACAATGGACAACTTCTAATGAAGGATATAGATTCACACCTACAAGTCCAACAACTTATCAAATAGACCCTATTCCATTTCAGCCAGCACTGTTGGGTTCATCTCCCACAATCACCTGGTATGAAGCCGGAAACCCAGCACCTATCGGAAGTGGTTTACAAGTTACTGTAAACCCGGTTAACTCAACAACTAGCTATGTAGCTGTGATGTCGGGAACTTCTTGTGGTTCATTAGGAAACAGTGATACGGTGGTAGTTACATTAGGAGCTTCGCCGGTGTCTATTACAGGAAACTTAACTTATTGCGTCGGTGGCTCTACGAGCTTGAGTACAAACAATACTTATCAAAGCTACATTTGGTCTACCGGAGATACAACTCAAACTATAACCAATGTTACACAAGGCATTTATACGGTTACCGTTACAAGTGTAAGTGGATGCACTGCTACTGCATCAGCTACTGTAACAGAAAGTAATCCAAATCCAACCATAATTTCAAGCAATGGAACTTGTGTAGTAAACAACACAACCTTATCAGTTACACCTGCTTTTAATGCTTATAGTTGGTCAACCTTAGAAAATACCCCTAGTATCAATGTTTCAGCAGGCACTTATACAGTAACCGTAACAGATAATTTTGGTTGTACAGGAATATCAACATTTACAGCATATACGCCCCCAGTTCCGATAATAACTGGTGATTCAATCTATTGTAATGGTAGCTATGCAACTATCGGAACAACAATTCCTTTTAATTCGTATGTATGGTCAACCGGTGCAACCACAGACACCATTCAGGTACAGGAAGGAACTTACATAGTAACGGTTACAGACAATAATGGATGTACAGGGAGTTCAACTGGATTTGTAGTAAATGTATCTTCGCCGGTGGTAAGTATTAGCGGAATTCAACAATTTTGCGAAGGTAACTCTATCTTTATCACAGCCACGCCAGGGTTTTCATCATATAGTTGGAATACTGGAGCAACTACAGATTCGGTCAATGTTACCGGAGGAACATATACTGTAACAGTAACCGATAATTACGGTTGTACAGACTCTGAAACAGCCATTGTTCCAGCCAGTCCCAATCCTAACATGCAATTCACGGCATCGTTAGCTTGTTATGGGCAAAACACTTCGTTTACAAATACATCTACCATTGCCTCTGGCACAATTACAAACTTTACATGGGATTTTGGAGACGGAAATACCAGCAATTTACAAAGTCCTGAACATACATATGATACTTCAGGAATCTATATTGTTACATTAACTGGAATTTCAAACGATATGTGTAGTTCAAATATAACTGATACGGTAATTGTTGGCGGTGGCCCTGACATAGATATGATTGCAACACCATTGTGTTTTATGCAACTTCAGGTTACTGGAATAAATAACAATTCAACATTTCCTGTAAGTAATTGGATTTGGGACTATGGCGATTTTTCACAAGATACAGGCCAAGTAGCTAAACATACCTATACAACCGGTGGAACATATACCATTTCGCTAACAGCAACAGATGCCATAGGATGCGTTACCACCATTCAAACCAGTATTACTACAAAAGGTGGAAAAACGCTTGATCAAATTACTATACCGAATGTAATAAGCCCCAATGGTGATAATGTGAATGATGAATTGATGCTCGATCCGGAATTTGAAGAATGTTCACCTTATGTTTTGAGCGTCTATAATCGTTGGGGGGTAAAAGTGTATGAAGTAGAAAACGGGGGTAATCCATTTGCAGGTATTTCTAATACCGGTTCAACAATCACCCCAGGTACATACTTTCTTGTAATTCGATCTGGTGATCTCAATTACCATGGAACACTTAGTATTTTTAATGGACAGTAATAAGCTTTTTTAAAGTTCACTATTGTTCGATATAAAATCATAAATGAGGTATAGGTATTCTGTTTTTCTTTTTTTCATTAACAAGCTATTTTATATTCACAAAGTAAGCTAACTGAATCTATGGGCTTGGGTAATGCCAAATTATGAATATAAATTTTCAGTAGGAATCTGTAAAGACAACAACCTTTGTAGCAACTGTTAGATAAATAACCGCAAAGAAAAAAGAGGAATACATGGTAATTTACTTTCATTTTCTTTGTGTTCATCGTGAACCTCTGTGTTCATTGTGGTTAAAAAATTAGTTTACTATTACTATTCGGGTTTAATGATTTTTACTACAAAGGGCACAGCGGGCGGTTATTTCTGTCGCAATTTTTTCTTTGTGTGCTATTTGCCTTATAGAACACGGATGACAAGGATTAAATCTGTTTTCAACTGTTGCATCAGTGTTTATCTGTGTGTTATGATTTAATTCCAAAATTATCATTAGGATTGTTTTATAGGGGCGGCAGCGTGTTTCTCCGCCTCGTAGAACGGATACACCCGCTGCCCCGTCTGCCGGGGATGGAAGTGGAAAGCCCGCAGGGGCGAAGCCCACAGGGCACGGGGTAGCGGGGCTGAGGGCACGAAGACACCGCTACCCCGATGCCCTGTGTGGCTGAGCCCCGAGGACTTGGAACGGACAGCCCCATAGGC
>CALEWF010000247.1 GCA_937925455.1 uncultured Flavobacteriales bacterium
TATTTGCATCCGTTACGGTGGCTATATACCATCCACTTACTGCTACATCCTGCGTTTGATTATTTATTCCATTTGACCATTGATAAGAAACATATCCCGTGCCTGCATCCAAACTTACCGTTGTTGGAGCACAAACTTCTATACTATCGGGTGTTACGTTAGGTTGTGGATTAGGGTATAAAATAATTACTACACTATCGGATGCACAAACTACCCCGGCAGAATCAACTGCAACATAATACGTATATATTATTGAATCATTTCCAATATATGTTCCATTAAAAATAGGATTGGGTACATTGGGATTACTAAGATTTGTAGAGGGTGTCCACACCCAGTTTAAATTTGGATTACCGTTTGGATCTCCAATTCCAACAGATACGCCTGAACATAAGTTGTTGGGATTTGTTGTAATTTGTGGGCTGGGATATACTGTTACATATACCGAGTCTAATTGAGTTATTTGAAGACAAATATCCGTTGCAGCTGCATAATAATATCCTGATTGAACCGGAATAACTATGGCTGTATCATTTGCAATATTACCTACGCCCGGTATAATCCACAAGTATTGATTAAAAATTGTTCCTCCCGAGGCTTGCATGTTTAAGGTAATTTGTTCTCCGGCACAGATACTTGAATCTGGAACTGCATTTAGAGTTAATGAATCAACGTCTATAATGTAAAAATTGATGGAACTGATGGGAACATAGTTTGAGCATATTCCTGCATTAATTGTTATTGATAAAAATTCATTGAATTCTTGAATATTATCGCTAATGGTAGAAAATGTAAGAAATAATGTATCATTTCCCGGAGAAAAGATTAAAGTATCTGGAAGATCGGTGTAATCTACACCCATAGTTGCATTGCCACCGTAGTTTAAGATAATGGTATCATTTGCAAGTGCTGGAGTTCTTACTATGGTAACGGTAGCCTGACTACACCCTTCAAACATAATGGTATCAATTCCCCCAAAATTTATATTTGAACTTGTTTGTATGATGTTACTAACAAAACTTCCCTCCTCTAAAAATACTCCGGAGTCTAAAACTTGGTCTCCTACATCAGCTACAGCTAATTTAATGGTGTAGGTTTGACACGGTACAACTGGAGCAATAGCGGTTAATGCAACCGTATAACCATTATATGCAAAATTACCATTAGCACATAAGTTATCAATATAATATTGACAGTATTCACAAGGTCCGGATGCACAGCCACTGGCTTGACCATTATTTAAATTATTGATAGTTACTGGAATTGTTGTATTAGGAATAAGTGCAATGTTTGTATTTACATAAGCTGGGCCCGAAGGATTAGGACCGGTTAAAAAAAACGCAAAAACATCATTATATCCACTATTTACAAAAAAATTATACTCTTCTGATGCAAATATGTATCGAAACTTGATAGTATCACCCGTAGGAACAAAATCAAATTGTAGAACAGTAGCATTATAGGTCGTACCAGATGTTATGGCATTTAAATCCGGATCACCGGGTGCATTGTTGCTATGACTAATAAGCGTACTTGGTAAATTATTAAGATTTAACTGGGAATTTATATTTCCACTGGTTAAATAAACACCACTATTAAAACCTAAACCAACGGAAGAACCTCCGGTAAATGTAGCAAACGAATTGAGATTAGAACCAAAAGTTTGTATATTAGAATATTGAACCCCTGGCCCAACTAAGTTTTGAACACAATTAGCCGGCGGTGTGATAGTAGTTATGATTTGAGAATTTGCAAAAAAATTAAAAATCCAGTACGATAAAACTAGTATAAGTAAATTTTTCATATCCTTGAAGTTTTGTTTCAAAGTTAATAATTTTTATGAAAAATAAAAATCACGTAGTGTATTCTACAAATCCTGAGTATCTTAAAAAGCTCAAAGAACAAATTGAGGAAAATAATCTGGAATTGTCCGAACATTTTGAACTTAAAGTTCGAATTGAAAAAAAGTATCGGGGTGGTAAGGTCGCAACTATAGTAAGTGGATATATTGGACCTCAATCTGGATTAAAAGAATTGGAAAAAACTTTGAAAGTGAAATGTGGAGTGGGGGGCTCATCCAAAGACGGGGAAATTATCATACAAGGAGAACATGCAGATAAAGTTGTATCATTGCTCACCGAAATGGGGTATAAAGCTAAAAGGGCTGGTGGGTGATTTTTGCATGAATTTTGTTTTTGATATAGTTATTTAAAGAATGCACAATGAAAAAAATAATTTATCTGTTTTTGGGATTATCAATTTTGTTTTTCTCATGTGATGGGCCTAAGCAGTTCATTAAAAGAGCCCAGAAGTTTGAAAAATCACGAGATTATGAACAAGCTGTGATTAACTATAATGAAGCCTTGCTGCGAGATCCGGATAATAAAGATGCTAAAAAAGGGATGAAAAAATCCGGCCAGAGGCTTATGAATGAACTGATTGAGGATTTTAACAGCAGTTATATTTCTAAAAATTATTCTCGGGCTATTGACCAATATCAAGAAATTGATAGGCTACAAAAAAATGTGGAACGAAGAAAAGTGAATTTAGAAGTGCCTTCTGATTTGCAACTAAAATACAAAGAATGTGTGGCAGAATTATGCCGCGAATATTATCACAGCGCTATTCGGGCAATTGATAACCGAGATTATTCATTGGCAACAGATTTTTTACGAAAAATTGAAAAAATAGATCCTACGTACGAAAATTTAGTTCGCTTAAGAACAGCTATTCAGGCTGATCCTATTTACATGAATGCCTTAGATGCCTATCAACGCAAGCAGTTTGCCAATGCCTTTAATTTATTTTCACAGGTAGATGCAATAACAAAAGGATACAGGGATACTGATAAACTTCTGGAGGAGCTCAAAAAGTCCTATGCTGTTAGCTTGGCAATTTTTCCAATTGAAAATCAAACTTCACAGTTTTCATTGGGAGAGCATGTATATCGCTTAATGGATACAGAACTTCAACGCCAACGTAATCAATTACTTCAGGTTGCTGATCGAGAATCGGTTTTAGCTACAATGAGGAAGCTTAATATTCCTGTTAATTTGCCAATTTCTGATAAAGATGCATTATCCGTTGCTAAAAGTTTACAAGTTTCCAGATACATGCTTGGAACGCTGATTTCTTTAACTTTTACTCCGGTTCCACGCAAAGAAGAGGTAAAAGTGGCATATTTGCGTGAACGAGTTTTGTATTGGGACCAATGGACCGGAACTCAAATGAGTAATTTTCAATATCGGGAGGTAAAATACAAGGAAGTTACCGAAGAAGTACAGGTTACTCTTTCTTTTCGATATCGTTTATTTAATGCAGCCAGTGGCGAAGTAACCTATTCGGATCTCATTCAAAAATCAGTTATCAATCAAGTAAAGTTTGCTGAGTATAACGGAGTAACAGACGATCTTTATCCTACCACTGGATATATTTCTCAAAATGATTTAAGAAAATGGAGGTCACGTTTTGACGCTGCGGCTGACAGAAAGTCAGATCAGGAACTGTTGGATATTTGTATTAGAGAATTAGTTCGTCAATGGATGGATCAAATGAATGCAGCAATATTTATGTAATATCTTTTCTTAAACCCAAATTATGCAATAGGACATTAAAAAAAACAGTAATTAGTTAAATAAGAGTAACTTTGGTATAAATAAAAAACAACCAAAATGGTTCAAGACATAAAAATTGAGTTTG
>CALEWF010000248.1 GCA_937925455.1 uncultured Flavobacteriales bacterium
GGTAGTAGATTATAAAAATGAAGTGTTAGGCGAAACCTGTATAACTGAATATCCCAAATATATCGTCTTAAAAAATGTGCACGTTACTGATGTTAATGGCAGCCAAATGGATAAGGCGGTGATTTTGATGAAACACAACAAAGGATATCAGTTTGAAAAAATTGGCACAGAGACGCAGGTAAAAGTTCCTAAATACTCAAGAATCATTGATGTAGGTGGCAAATCTATTGAATTTGGAGAAGAAAAAGGATTTCGATTTGAAACCCGTGCTTCGCACAGTGTGTTGTTCTTTTCGGTATTTCTGCCTACGTTAATTCACGTATTTTTATTTACCGCACTTTTTATGCTGTTTGGTGCTTTAAAGAGTAATAGTGTAACCGGTATTATTTCAGTAGGAGTATTGTTTTTATGTGCAGCCATGCCTTTCGTATATGATGCACCTTTCATACAATACACCTTGAGCAGTGAATATATTCGCAAAAGTTATAATGATTCATTTTATACTTTGAATTATCAAATTTTTGAGCTTTTTAAATTAGGTCCCGTACAAGGACGTGAAATGGCCGAAACAACCATTTATAGCTCACCCATGGGTGTAGCAATTACTAGGTTTATTGCATTTGCTTACACCTATCATTATCTCAACTGGTTTAGTAAAACTTCCATCATTCAGTGGCATAAAACGCCGGTACTAAACCTCATAGTAGTGCTGGTGCTTTGGATATTTTCAGTGGCTTTGTATGCTGTGAACTACAAAACCGGGCTGATAGCATTGTTTTTCCTAAGTTTTTTACACGTATTCATGGAATTCCCACTGAACTTTCAGAGTATCCTCGGTATTGGTAAAAATTTAATAATGAGAGTTCGTACTGTTACCGCATAATACCACTTTACAATTTATAAACCTCTGTTATAGGGCATTTAAAAAAAACTCAGTAACAATCAAAAACAGAACATGAATTATGAGAAAATTTCAGAAAAATTGAAATTCAGATGAACAATTTAAAGATGGCGGATATCAAAACTTTCGATTTATCAGATAAGGATTTGCAGATTGGTGATGTTTTCACTCCTATTAAGTGGGGTGAATTTGCCGTTAACAAATTTGACTTATTTAGCAAATGGCTAAAGGGGGCTTCAATCTTTGACCCCACAATGGGAGAAGGAAACCTGCTCGAATCTATAATTACTTATGGTTTGTCAAAAGGCTTTGCAATTGAAAATATGCCAACCAACAATCTGTTTGGCAATGAATTAAATACTCATTACTTCAATAAAGCAATAAATAAGTTCAAGGAAAAGTATGGTTTAGATATGTCCAAAAACTTCACGAATGAAGATTTCCTTAGACTTAAACCTAGAAGATTTGATATCATATTTGGAAATCCACCTTGGCAAAACTTCGTGGACTTACCAGAAAGCTATAAAGAACAAATTAAAAGTTACTTTTTAAAATATGACCTAGTTGGCAATACCCAAAATCTCTTATTAGGTGGTAGTAGAATTGATATTGCAGCTCTAATTATTAAAATATCAATTAAAGATTTTTTAATTCAAGATGGTGAAGCAATAATATTTATGCCGCTTTCATTGTTTCTAAATGATGGAGCTAATAAAAATTTCAGGACTTACAGTATCGGAGATGTAAAATACAGCGTGGATACTGTTTTTGATTTCAACGACGAAGATGTGTTTGGTGGTATTGCGACACGATATGGTCTTAGTCATTTTATTCGAGACAAAAAACAAATATTCCCTATACCCTATTATCGAAATGAAGGAGCAACTTGGAATCATTACATAGCCCAACCAATGTTTCACGAGACCGACCCATTAAGCATATTATCTAATAATAATGAAGGTGATAATTTTGACAATATAAAGCCTGTCCTAATAAAGAAAGAGTCAAGCCCAAGACAAGGAATTAACACATGCGGAGCCAATGATGTGTATTTTTTTGATGAATTGACTGATGTGAATGAAGATTTGGTTAGTGTTTCTAATAAGAGCAGAGACAAAGTCATTTTACCAAAGAAATTTATTTTTCCTTTGATTACATCCAAAGAGTTTAAAAGTGAATTGTCAAATCCATCGAAGTGGGTTTTATTGCCATACAACAAAAATGGTAAACCATTAGAATGGGAACAAATTCAACTGTTTCCTGAACTTCTTTTTTACATTGAATCAAACAAAGATATTTTACAAGGCAGAAAAGGTGTAATGCTTAATGCTATGCTTAATCGTGGTCATTGGTGGGCGATGTTAGGAGTGGGTGAATACAACTTCTTTCCATACAAGGTAGTGTGGGAAGCATACGGCAAGAGCCATTTTAATCCTAAAATTTTTGAAGGTAAATGGCAAGCCAACCAATCGTTGCAAGCATATATTCCAGTTAGAACATTGTGCGAAGCCAAAAGAATACAAACCGAATTATCTGATAAGCAAATAGAAAGATACTTACTATCTTTAAAGATGGAAGGAACAATGAATTGGGCACAACCAGGCAAAATCAAGAAAATAATCAAATTTGAAGAATCCCTGACCCTAATCTGACAATAAAAACGCCGGATAATAGGCGTTTGGCTCAATGGCGGATGACGCGGTTAATTGAACATTCTAATTCGCACCAACTTTTGTGTTGTATTGACAGTTTTGTGCTCCGAAATCTGCAACTGCGCCAAGCTACAAAACGTTATCTTGTAATCAGCACTTTACTTTGTTTTAAAAACCGAGAATTTGATAGTTGCAATAAATATATTCCAGAAGGAAATGTTGTAACATCCAAGGTATAAGTTTGAATTCCTTTAGAAATATTCGTTTCAAAAACCTTACGGCCATTGATATCTATTAAAACAACAACAGAAACCTCATTCAAGGGTTGTTGTGTTACAATTTGTAATTTATCGGATGCGGGATTGGGAAAAACTGCAAAACCATTAGATGAAATTGCCTCTTCTAAGCTCATCACCGGCGCTGTTTGTGAAACAGAAACTCCAAAACTATCAGTTTTAGCAATAAAACAAGCGGTAGGGCCAGGTCCATAATTTTCAATTTGACCAACGATTATGTACCCTTTATCAAATGTTTTTAAAACATCATAAGTATATTCATGGCTTATGCTTCCAAAATTGTTAGCATAAGCTATCGTTCCAAATCCATAATTT
>CALEWF010000249.1 GCA_937925455.1 uncultured Flavobacteriales bacterium
CCCCGATGCCCTGTGTGGCTGAGCCCCGAGGACTTGCAACGGACAGCCGCACAAAGCAGCCTTAAAAATAATTTCAATACTCTAATGCTAAATTTGGGATAATTGGGGTTTAAACTATCTGCATTGGGGCAAAAAAGGATAAGGTTGGATGGACTATTTTAATATGTTGGTATTCTTAGCCCTTCTTATATTTTTTTGATGCATAACTTAGGTTTAGTAATCTGTGTAAAAATTAGGAATGCGGGTTCTGAATCCAATATAAAATAAAAAGGTGTTTAATTCTTGTAACTCTGAACTTAACTTTCGATAATTTAAACCAAATTCTACACGTAAGCCATAGGCTGGATTGATGATGTATCCGGCATGGAATGACCCATATAAAATAGTTTCTTTTACACCTTGACCCACAAAATTTCCAAATTCCTGAGGATGATTGACGTCTTGTACCAACACATTTCCACCGTAATTGATACCAGCGGTATCGGTGCCATGTATGGCATACGAAAATCTTGCTTCAGCTGTAATTCGCTTGTTTTGATATCGAAGGAATGCTATTATTTCCCAAAAATTTGCACTTAATGGGTGAGCCAGGGGTTGGCTGTAGTGTGAATAACTGCTGTTAATGCGGTAATGTTGATACGTATAAGGGCGTACATAATTAAATTCTGTTTGTAAATTCATGTTTTTTATACCAAACATGTGAAAATATTTATACCCTATCTGAAATCCTTGTTTGTTTCCGCGCCACCCTTTGTTTGGTTTTCCTAATACATGGCTTAATAGAAAATCATCTATAATTATTTGTGCATAAAGTTGATGGCTGTCATGTGGACGTATTTGTATGCTAAATCCCATCAATGCGTTATCTGCTGACCCAAGTCCGTATTCAATGGGGCGATAAAAAATAATCGGGTTTAGGTAATTTACATCAAATCCACGAACATTGCCCGTGCTATCAGTACCACTCCAGATAATGGATTCAAAAAAACCCAACGTTAAATATCGTGTAGGAATTACACTTAGGTAATGAAATGTACCATAGCGTTTGTAGTTTATGTTGTCAGCATTAACAGACGGGGTATTATCCTGAAATTCTGCCCAAAGATTTACGTATTTAATTTTCCATACTTGCGTACTGATTTTAAAATATGGATAATTAAAACTGTTATCGCTAAGAAATAAAGAACGGTAGCCATCGCCAATAAAATGTTTGCCGTGCCCCAATTCAAAGCTCACATATTTTACCGGCGTGAAATTGATATATCCGGTTGCAAACGAATAATCATAGCTGGATTCTTTAAATGCTTTGGTTCTGCCCATCCCGGGAATTACGTGAATGGAATCGACCCATTCTTTAATATAATTTACAAATCCGGCTTGATTCTCATAAAAGTCAGTATAAAAAGAGAACATTTTACCAATGTTTCCACGTACCTGAAATCCACGGGTATTAAAATAGGTGTTTTCACCAAGGCTTATAAAATTTCTTCCATATTGAAAATTAAATGCCGGATTGGCATACAATTGAAAATCTTTTGTTTCTACATACAAAAGGTCTTCTTTAAATAACCTTCTGCCAATAAACGAACGGGCAAATTTACTTCGGTAGTTAGGTATGTATTGTAATGAATCTAAGTTTACATGTTGTTTCAGTTCTGCAGCTCTATAGGGTTTTACCGCGGTGTGAAACTCCACATCTAAATTATTGAGCCCTGCTTCCAGCTGATTGTATTCAAAGGGATTATACATCAGATTAGAATGCTGTGCAGATATTGCAAAGCTAATGAACTGAATTAAAAAAAATATTACTGTTTTTTTCACTGACCTTGCTGATAAGGGAACTAAGATACAGAAAATATATCTTGACCTCTTTCTGTGGCATTGCAGAATGTTTAATACTTTTGTAGCTATTGAAACCGGTTTATGAAAGTAATTGAACGAATAAAAAATTCCAGCAAACCATTATTTTCATTCGAAATTATTCCTCCGCTTAAAGGTAACCGTATTGATTCAATTTATGAAAGCATTGACCCATTGATAGAATTTGAACCGTCATTCATCAATGTTACCTATCATCGCGAAGAGTTTACATATAAACAACGCGAAAAGGGTTATCTTGAGAAAATATCCATGCGTAAAAGACCCGGCACGGTGGCTATTTGTGCTGCTATTTACAATAAATATAAAATTGATACAGTACCTCATTTAATTTGTGGAGGCTTTAATAAAGAAGAAACAGAAAACGCATTGATAGATTTACAATTTTTAGGAATTAACAATGTGTTGGCATTGCGGGGCGACCCCATTAAAACCGAACCTCACTTTGTTCCAACGCCCGGAGGCCATGCGTATGCAATTGAACTAGTTAGGCAATTAAAAAATATGAATCAAGGTATTTATCTGGATGAAGATATTAAAGGTAATCCTACTGATTTTTGCATCGGGGTAGCCGGTTATCCGGAAAAACATTTTGAAGCTCCTAATATGGCAATGGATTTAAAATATCTAAAAGACAAAATTGATGCAGGGGCCGAATATATTGTAACCCAATTGTTTTTTGATAATAATAAATATTTTTCCTTTGTAGATAAATGTCGCGAATTAGGAATAAATGTTCCAATTATACCAGGTATTAAGCCCATTACACAACTTCGTCACATTACCTTTATGCCCAAATTTTTTCATGTAGAATTACCGGAGACTTTAACGCATGAGCTACTGAAATGTAAAACAGACGCAGAAGTTAGCCACGTGGGTATAGCATGGAGTATTCAGCAAAGCAAAGAATTGCTGTCCAAAGGCGTACCGGGCATTCATTACTTTACGATGGGTAAATCGCTGGCTACCCGCGAAATTGTAAAAAATGTTTTTTGACATTATCCCCAAATTGTTATTTAGATAATTATTAGGCTGCTTAAAGCGGCTGTCCGTTACAAGTCCTCGGGGCTCAGCCACACAGGGCATCGGGGTAGCGGGGTCTTCGTGCCCTCAGCCCCGCTACCCCGTGCCCTGTGGGCTTCGCCCCTGCGGGCTTTCCACTACCATCCGCAGCAGACGGGGCAGCCGGTGAACACGCCTCTACAAGGCGGAGAAACATGCGGTCCCCCCCTCTATTTAAAATTTTCTAAATGAGAATTTTGGGA
>CALEWF010000250.1 GCA_937925455.1 uncultured Flavobacteriales bacterium
GCTTTCCACTTCCATCCCCGGCAGTCCGCCCCCATAGGGCGGATAATTTGAAGATGAATTATTTTGAAAATGAATCAATTTGGAAATGAATCAATTTGGAAATGAGTCAATTTGGAAATGAGTTGATTTGAAGATGTGTTGATTGTATTGTATTCGTAATTCGTTAATCCCAAATTATGCATTAGAAAACCGGATATAATGCAAATTCATTTTCATTTCTGTATTAAAGCCGATTCTATGAAGTAACCACGTGGGTGCAAACAGCTATTTTACTTCAATTGCATAAAACTTGGTCGAAGACGTTTTTTAATTGGTTTATTTATCTGTGTTCTCTGTGGTGAAAATTTTAACCACAAAGAACACAGAGATACACGAAGAACACAAAGAAAATGAAAGTAAAAACACACAGTATTCCTTTGTGTTCTATGTGGTTATTTATGTAACAGTGGCTACGTAGGTTTTTGTTTTTCTGGATGCCTACGGAAATTTTCTAATGCATAATTTGTGTTAACTATTAAGACGGCAGGTTTTTATGTTACAAAACGCATTTTAAATGCGTTTTATGAGTTAACCATGGGCGGATGATGCGTTGAAGCATACAGATTGCTTCCCCACCAAAGGCGGGTCGCAATGACAGGTTGGGGCAATGGGGCAACGGGTGTATCCGCCCTACGAGGCGGAGAAACACACAACCGCCCCCCTATAATACTGTACGATTAAAATATTCTAATGAAAATTTGGGGTAATTTTTTTCATCGGTATAAAATTGGGTTAAACAAAAAATCCCGGAATAGACCGGGATTTTTAATAGACTATATGGCGATTAACTACCACACATTTCGCAACCTTCGGGATTATCAAGCGAACATTGCAATTCTTTTTGCACCTGTTCATTTACCATAAATGCATCAATGTTTGCCGAAGTTGTTTGATTGTAAGAAGCAGAAGTTGTTTTAGCTACCGGTTCTGTTTGAGTAATCAGCTTATGGTCAACGGTAAATTTGTGTGCAGAAACCGTTTTAGTACGCAGGTAATACATACCGGTCTTCAACCCTTTACGCCATGCATAAAAATGCATAGAAGTCATTTTGGCAAATGTAGGATTTTCCATAAAAATGTTGAGAGACTGGCTTTGGTCAATAAATGCTCCACGGTCAGCGGCCATGTCAATCAAATCTTTCTGTTTAATTTCCCATACGGTTTTGTAAATGGCCTTCAGGTTATCGGGAATTTCCGGAATGTTTTGAATAGAACCGTTATGAGCCATAATTTTCTGCTTCATTTCGTTGTTCCACAAGCCTAATTCCACTAAGTCTTTCAGCAGGTACTTGTTTACAACCGGAAATTCACCGGAGAGTACCCTACGCATGTACATGTTGGATGTAAACGGTTCAAAACATTCGTTATTACCAAGGATTTGTGCCGTAGAAGCAGTAGGCATGGGCGCTACTAAAAGTGAATTTCTTACGCCATACTTCATAATTTCATCGCGAAGAATATCCCACTCCCATCGGTCAGAAGGTTTCACTCCCCACATATCAAATTGGAATATTCCTTGAGAGATGGGTGAGCCCGGAAATGTTTCGTACGGACCATACTCTTTGGCTAAATCTTTAGAAGCCGTGAGCGCTGCATAATAGATTGTTTCGAAAATTTCTTTATTCAGTTGCTTGGCTTCATTCGAATCAAAGGGAAGACGAAGCCTTACAAACGTATCTGCCAATCCTTGCACACCCAATCCGATGGGACGATGGCGCAGATTAGAATAGCGGGCTTCTTTTACGGGATAGTAATTACGGTCAATGATTTTGTTCAGATTTTTGGTGGCTACATAGGTAACTTCAAAAAGACGCTGATGATCAAATTTACCATCTATCACGTATTTGGGTAATGCAATAGAAGCCAAGTTACACACGGCAACTTCATCGGGGGCAGTGTACTCAATAATTTCAGTACATAGGTTACTGCAACGAATGGTTCCGAGGTTTTTCTGGTTCGATTTGCGGTTGGCATGATCCTTATAGAGCATATAAGGCACTCCTGTTTCTATTTGAGCCTCGATGATCCTCGCCCAAAGATCACGGGCTTTCATTTTGCGGCGATAGCGGCCTTCTTCTTCATAGCGAGTGTAAAGTGCCTCAAATTCTTCACCGTAGCAATCCGGCAGGCCCGGTGCTTCATTGGGACAGAATAGCGACCATTCGCCATCTTCGTCCACACGCTTCATGAACAAGTCAGGAATCCACAATGCCAGAAACAAGTCACGTGCTCTGAGTTCCTCGGCTCCGGTATTTTTCTTTAAGTCAAGGAAATCTAGAATATCATCATGCCAGGGTTCAAGGTACACCGCAAAAGAGCCTTTGCGCTTTCCGCCACCTTGATCTACGTAGCGAGCCGTATCATTGAATACGCGAAGCATGGGAACAATTCCATTAGATGTTCCGTTGGTTCCCTTAATGTACGATCCCTTGGCACGTATATCGTGGATGGCAAGTCCAATACCGCCGGCAGCCTGTGATATTTTGGCGCACTGCTTTAATGTATCATAAATACCTTCAATACTGTCTTCCTTCATGGTTAGCAGGAAGCAGGAAGACATCTGCGGCTTAGGGGTTCCGGCATTGTAAAGGGTAGGCGTAGCATGGGTAAACCAACCTTCTGATAACAAGTGATACGTTTCAATCACCGCATCAATATCATCTTTGTGAATACCCACAGCAACACGCATGTACATGTGCTGCGGACGCTCGGCAATCTTACCGTCTATTTTTAGCAAATAGGATTTCTCAAGAGTTTTGAAACCGAAATAATCAAAATTGTAATCCCGATCATAGATAATGGTTGAATCAAGCAGTTCAGCATTGGCTGCAATAATTTCATAAACATCTTCAGCAATTAGTGAAGCACGTTCTCCGGTTTTAGGATCTACATAGTTGTACAATTTTTCCATGGTACGGGAAAACGACTTCTCTGTATTCTTATGCAGGTTAGAAACTGCTATTCGGGAGGCCAACAATGCATAATCCGGATGAATTACCGACATAGCCGCTGCTTCCTGAGCAGCCAGGTTGTCTAAATCAGTCGTCTTTACACCCCGATAAACACCCGTAACTACACGCTGTGCAACCTTCACCGGATCTACGAAGTTCCGGTCTAATCCATACGACAACTTATTGAGGCGTGCGGTGATTTTATCAAATTTAACGGATTCTTTGCGTCCGTCACGCTTTATTACATACATTTCAGACATACTGTCAAGGGCTTAAAAGAGTTAGTAAATCTATTTAGGGTTGTTATTAAAAATCTTCGTCAGTTGAGAATTCTGTTATCTTTAATTCTGCCTTTTTGTATTCACTCACCCGCTTTTCAAAGAAGTTGGTTTTTCCCAGCAGCGAGATGTAATCCATAAAGGCAAACGGGTTTTCTACATTATATACTTTTTGACATCCCAATATACTCAGCCAGTGGTCAGCCACAAATTCAATATATTGACTCATCAAAGTGCTGTTCATTCCAATTAACTCCACGGGCAAAGCATCGGTTACGAACTCTTTTTCTATTTCCACTGCATCACAAATAATTTCTTTAATGCGTTCTTCGCTCAATTTATTTTTGATGTGATGATTGTATAGGTGGCAAGCAAATTCGCAATGAAATCCCTCATCCCTTGAAATAAACTCATTAGATGTAGCCAAGCCGGGCATTAAGCCACGATTTTTCAACCAAAATATAGAACAGAAAGAACCAGAAAAGAAAATTCCTTCTACAGCACAAAAAGCAATCAACCGCTCGGAAAAGCTGGGGCTGCTAATCCAACGTAGAGCCCACTGTGCTTTTTTCTTCACGCAGTCAAGGGTATCAATAGCTTTGAAAAGATTATTTTTTTCCTGTGGGTCTTTGATGTAAGTATCAATTAACAAAGAATACATTTCAGAGTGGATATTTTCCATCATGATCTGAAACCCATAAAACATCTTTGCCTCTGTGTATTGCACCTCACGTACAAAGTTTTCAGCCAGGTTTTCATTAACAATGCCATCGCTGGCTGCAAAAAATGCTAAAACGTGCTTAATGAAATGCTGTTCGTTGGGATTCAACTTTGCCCAGTCGCTCAGGTCATTGGCTAAATCCACTTCTTCAGCTCTCCAGAAATGCTCTTGCTGTTTTTTGTACAATTGCCAGATGTCGTGGTGCTGAATTGGGAACAATACAAATCGCTCCGGATTTTCTTCCAAAATAGGTTCATTTACTACAGGAGTGTTGGCAGGCAATACACTCTCCAAGCTTAGAGTTTCATTTTTTACTTCAGGGGTTGATGCATTCATACAATTACATTTATATTAATAAGTTTATTTATTAGAGAGCAATTTCCCCTACGCCTTATTTTGCAAGCTAAAGCGCATGTGAAATATGCTCAAAAATTCAACTGATTTTGCAACCTTATTTTAGAACAAATTTGTTTCTCAAAAGTTGCACTACAAATGTTCGATGAAAATCTCAAAAAGACAATCTACAATTTTTAACAATGGAATGGTTTTATTAACACGTTTTTTATGTTGAAAACATGTTGCTAAAATTTAATATTGACAGTACTTTCAGAAAAACAAGGGATTTGAATTGATATTAACATCAAAGTGTGAATAGAACAACATCAAGCTCAAATTTATGGTTTGCAATTTGAAAAATTTTTTTTAGAGATAGCCTGTAAATTTTCAATAAGTTTCGCAGTCTCTTCTAATTGCGAATAAAAATCAGAACCATACTTGCGAATGATGGCATCTTTGAGAAATCGGTACACCGGTACATTAAGTTTTTCTCCACAACTGCATGCCGGAGCACAAATCTTCCACTCGTCATAATTCAATGCTTCCATGTACTTGGTTTTATGAATGCGAATGGGATATAAATGACAACTAATAGGTTTTCTGAAATCCGTTTTTCCTGCTTTCCAGGCTTTTTCAATGGCGCACTGAGCGATTCCGTTTTCAAATACCACATAAGCACATTGTTTATTTTGCACCAACGGAGTAACCTTATCTCCATCATCATCTATAATGTATACCCCTTGCTTTTCCACCGCTAAAATGCCGTCCATTTCCATAAAAGATTTTACTTCCTGAAATACACGTTCCATCATCGCAGCTTCTTCTTCTTCCAGCGGAGCTCCACTATCACCCTCTACACAACATGCCCCTTTGCATGCCTGAAGGTCACATACAAACTTTCGTTCAAATAAATAACGCGAAACAATCTTTCCTTCTATTTCAATCATAATACAGGCAAATATACCTCAATTCTCATATTTTTGTCGTTAACAAACTTATAGCATGGCACGAATATTAACCGGCATACAAAGTACAGGAATACCTCATTTAGGAAATGTACTGGGAGCCATTAAACCAATGATAAGCCTATCAGAAGAACCTGGCAACGAAGCATTTGCGTTTATTGCAGACCTTCATTCGCTTACTGCCATCAAGGATGCAACCGAACGAATGCTCAACATTGATGCAGTATCAGCAGCTTGGATTGCCTGCGGTTTTGATTATAATCGAAACACCTTATACCGGCAAAGCGATGTACCCGAAGTTACTGAACTGGCTTGGTACCTCAATTGCTTTGCACCTTTTCCGATGCTGGCTAATGCCCACTCATTTAAGGATAAATCCAGCAGATTGAGTGATGTAAATGCCGGATTATTTACTTATCCGGTTTTAATGGCCGCCGACATTATTGGGTATGATGCCAACATTGTTCCAGTGGGAAAAGACCAACTGCAACACTTAGAAATAACGCGTGACCTGGCCGGTACATTTAATTACCAATATGGAGAAACATTTGTCATGCCGGAAGCTTATGTTTCAGAAAAAGTAATGATTATACCGGGAACAGATGGCCAAAAGATGAGCAAGTCGTATAACAATACTATCAACATTTTCCTACCCGAAAAAGAATTAAAAAAATCAGTAATGAGCATTATTACTGACAGCACTCCGCTGCAAGCGCCTAAAAATCCCGATACATGCAATGTGTTCAATATATACAAAGTGGTGGCAACTGCAGAACAAACTGCAGCACTAAGGGAAAAATACCTGGCCGGTGGATTTGGTTACGGCCATGCGAAAACAGCCCTATTTGAAATACTCATGGAAAAATTTTCCAAAGAACGCGAAGTATATCAACATTTAATGAATAACCGTGCAGAACTGGATCATATTATGCTGCAAGGCGCCGAAAAAGCCCGAGCCGTTATTCAAGATGTAATTAAAAGAGTACGAAAAAAATTGGGATACAGGGCTTAACCAAACCCTTTGATTGATTTTATTTTTATTACACTGTCGTCGCATATAAATTTAAACCTTCGGTTTTCTACACAATTTTTATTATCAGGCTGCTTAAGCGGCTGTCCGTTACAAGTCCTCGGGGCTCAGCCACACAGGGCATCGGGGTAGCGGTGTCTTCGTGCCCTCAGCCCCGCTACCCCGTGCCCTGTGGGCTTCGCCCCTGCGGGCTTTCCACTTCCATCCGCAGCAGTTCATCCTTCGGGGCAGCGGGTGTAAGCGATATGCAGCACCGGGTGCAGGTTAGCAGCACTAAGGCGAGGAGGCGAGGGGCACTAAGCCCCCACAGCCATAGTGCTGCTTGCCTGCACCCCAGCTGCATAAGAGCGTAACACGCGGCCGCCCCCCTCTATAATACAGTATGATTAAAAAAACCTAATATCAATTTTGGGATTATTTAATAACCGCTATTTAGGCTTTATATGTTTCTTTGCAAAAACTTTCAAGCATGAAAGAGCTAGGGTTTTATGATGTTAAACAGGGCGATGTTTTTGATTTTGGGAGTGTAACACTTACAGAAAAAGACATAATGGATTTTGCCAGAGAATATGATCCCATGCCTTTTCATATTGATATGGAAGCTGCAATGAATAGTCCGTTTAAAGGACTAATTGCCAGCGGGGTACATTTATTTCATCACTTCTATAAAACGCATTGGGTCCCTCTATTTAAACATTCCGTGTATGCAGGCAAAGGGATTACCGATTGGATGCTGCATCGTCCGGTGTATGCCAATCGTACTTCATTTTGTACAGTAGAAGTAAAAGAATGGGACCCCAAACCAGAACGAGGATATGGTGTAATTGTATGGCATTTTCGTTTTAAAGATGAAAATGCTCAATTACTTCAACACCTGGATTTAATTGTATTTCATAAAATCTGAAAACAACCATGAAACAACCTATATGCTTGATAACAGGAGCTACAGCCGGCATTGGATTAGAAACTGCCAAACAACTTGCTAATAAGGGATTCAACATTTACCTCACCGGACGTAGTGAAGAAAAATGTGAAGATGCTATTCAACAAATTAATGGCATATCTTCTGGTGCTGGGTTAGGTTATTTTCTTTGTGATTTTTCATCACAACACTCAATCCGCGAGGCAGCTCAAAAAATTCGTAATACAATACCTGAACTCCATGTATTGATTAATAATGCCGGAGCTGTTTATCAGCACAAAGAACTTACCGAAGAAGGTATTGAAAAAACATTTGCTACTAATCATCTGGGATATTTTTTACTTACTCATTTACTTTTGCCAATCATTCCAGCCAATCAAGGAAGCAGAATTATCAATGTGGCATCGGACGCTCATTTTAGTGCACGTTTAAATTTAGATGATATTACAAACCCAAAAAAATATTTCATCTTTCAGGCTTATGCTAATTCCAAACTGGCTAATATCATGTTTACATTTCAACTGGCAGAAAAACTCCAACCCTTGGGAATAACTGCTAATTGCCTGCATCCGGGGGTAGTAAAAACTCGCATTGGAAATAAGAATACCGCCCACTGGATGGGATGGATGTGGAATATAATGACGACAATACGTGGAATTTCAGTGGAGAAAGGTGCCGCAACTTCAGTTTACTTGGCTTCATCGCAAGAAGTTTCATCTATTACCGGCAAATATTTTGATAAATGTAGCGAATCAAGACCATCAAAAATTTCCACGGATGTTTCGTTACAACAGCAACTATGGAGCCTAAGCGAAGAACTGTGTGGAATTCAATCTTACATCTGATAACAACAAACTATGAACGAACTAATTTCTTTCGGAATTCTTTGTATTACCACTTTCATAACCATCATCAATCCCTTAAGCACACTGCCTGTGTTTTTAACGATGACCTCTTCACTTACCGAAAACCGCAGACAGGAAGTAGCCCTCAAAGCTGTTATCACCGCATTCATTGCCTTGGTGTTTTTTGCATTTACCGGCCAGTTCATTTTTGATTTTTTTCATATCACAGCCAACGGATTTAGAGTTGCCGGTGGAATACTGTTCTTTAAAATGGGCTACGACATGTTAAATGCCCGTATTACGCGAATTAAAATCAGTAAAGCCGAAGTAAAAGAATACAGCACGGATATTTCTGTAACACCACTTGGAATACCCATGATTTGTGGCCCTGGAGCCATCACCAATGCAATTTTACTTATGGAGCAAAGCAAAACTTATGCTCAGGTTGGAATACTTATTTCTTCCATGCTTTTGGTTTGTCTCCTCATGCTTGTTACACTATACGGAGGTAGCCGGCTGGTAAAATTTATGGGCGAAACTACAATGAAAGTAATGATGCGCATCATGGGGTTAATTTTGATGGTTATTGCCGTTGAATTTTTCTTTTCTGGTTTAAAACCTATTGTGCAAGATATATTAGCCATTCAACCACTCACACATGAATAAAGAATTCTGGAATATTGTCTGCCTATCCACTAATGAAGTATTACCCATAGATGCCCCCAATTGGAAAAGCAGTAGCGATAATTTACTTCAAATAAGCCATGGTTTGGTTTTTTCTCCTGATATGATAGATATTGAAGAACAGGGATTGTGGCGATATAAATCCATGCTGCCTATATTCAGTAATAAGGCCATAGTAAGTTTTGGAGAAGGCATGACTCCGATCATTCAAATTGAAATAAACAGACAAAAAATTGATTTAAAACTGGAATACCTTTTTCCGAGTGGCTCCTACAAAGACCGTGGGGCAACTGTACTCATAAGCCACATGCGTGAATGTGGCTGGAAAGAACTAGTAGAAGACTCTTCTGGAAATGCCGGGGCTGCTATTGCCACCTATGCAGCAAAAGCCGGTATTCAAAGCCAAATAATTGTGTCTAAAAATACTTCACCCAATAAAATTCGACAATTAGAAATGTTGGGAGCCGAAGTCATTAAAATATCCGGAACTAGGGAAGATGTAGCTGAAGAAGCCCAAAAACGGGCTTATAAAACATATTACGCATCACATTGCTACAATCCTTTTTTCTTTCAAGGCACCAAAACATTTGCTTATGAACTTTGGGAACAAACCGGTGGCAAATTACCGGAAGAAATATTTTTTCCCGTAGGTAACGGCACTTTGATTTTGGGCTCTTTTATAGGATTTATGGAATTATTAGAAGCTGGACTGATAGATACAGTACCTCTCCTCACCGCAGTGCAGGCAGAAAATTGTGCCGCCTTAATATACCATGATGAGGAAAAATTGAGTACTACAATAGCTGAAGGCATTGCCGTAAAAAAACCCGTGAGAAAATCGGAAATCCTGAATGCCATACGATATACCAAAGGCCGTATTATTACTGTATCAGAAGAAGAAATAATTTCCAGCTGGCAACTGTTGGCTTCCATGGGACTTTATGTAGAAAAAACTTCTGCCGTTGGTGTTGCCGGATGGATAAAAAGTAATTATCCCCTCAATTCATTGGTACCTTTAACCGGCCATGGTTTAAAAAACGGATAATTTTTTTTAATTTTGACTAATAGATTTTTATTGAACCCAAAACTTCATGAAGAAATTATTAGTTGTATTACTCCTTGTAAACATCCAAAATACGTTTTCTCAATTAGTGTTTCAAAAAAATTATGGGGGAACAAACCATGAAGAGGCTAATGGAATTATTGCCGAAAATGATCATACATTTTTCATAATTGGAACCACTATTTCATACGGAAACGGAACTAGTGAAGATGCTATGTACTTTCGGCTTGATGCAGCCGGAAATGTTACCTCTAATACAACCTATGGAACAGGCACGCAGAGAGATAGAGCTCGGCATGTTACTAAAACTTCCGATGGTGGGTATTTAGTTACAGGCGACCGACTATATAGTGGTGCAGCAGATGATTATTTTGTTCAGAAACTCAATGCAAGCACTACACAAACCGGCTTATATTTTTTCGGTGATAATAATAGTACATATGACGAAGAAGCTTTTGCCGGACAAGAAATACCAGCATTAAATTATTATATTAATTTTGGTTTTACCACGCAATATGGCGGAGGTGGTCAAGATGCTTTTTTTAAAATTATTCAAAATACCGGAACGCATGTAGCCTCTCGTTATTTTGGAGGTAGTGGTTGGGCCGATGCAGCTTTTGACGGTTTTTATAGCAACCCTGATGGAATATTTTTGGCCGGTAGAACAAACTCCGTTGGAGCCGGTGGATTTGATGCTATGGTAATTAGAACAAGTAATATTAGCCCTTACAACATTACTTGGCAACGAACCATTGGAAGCGCAAATGAAGAAGAATTTTTTGCAATGAAAGAAGTCCCCGCAGGAGGCGTAATATGTGTTGGATATACCAACGGATTAAGCGCTGTAGGGGATGACATACTTATTTCACGAATATTATTGAACGGTACAGTTAGCTGGTCAAGAAGAATTGGAGGCTCTGGAAATGAAAGAGCCAGAGCTGTTTGGCCAACATCCGATGGTGGATTTATTGTGGCTGGATATACATCTTCGGCTGGTGCCGGAGGTGAAGACGGGTTCCTTTTAAAGCTTGCTTCAGATGGTAGTACTGAGTGGGCCCGTGTATATGGAGGTACATCTAATGATAGATTCAACGCATTAGCTATTCGACCTGCAGGTTTTGGCTATGCTGCGGTAGGATATTCTGAATCTTTTACCAACGGAGGTCGAGATTTTTATTTTGTTGCAACCGATATCAACGGAAACACCAATTGTCACCAGGCAAACTGGAATCCAACCAATGTAATAGTATCTCCAACAATCACCACTTCAGGTATAAATGTTGTTACAACAGGACATAGCTCATTTTCTCAATCATTCACAACAACCACTCCAACCATGCCCGCAAATTGCCGCTGTATTGAAGAAAGACCTAGAATAGACATTGCTGGTCCTACTACTGTGTGTAGAAATCAAACCGGTGTTACCTATTCTATCCCTGCTGTTACAGGTGTTACAAATTATAATTGGACCGCCACCAATGCAACTATCACTTCTCCGCTTAATAGTACTTCCATTACGGTAGATTTTGACACAAGCAATGCACAACTCATTGTTCAAGCTTCATTCGGTAATTGTTCAGATTTTAATATAGATACAATTAACATTACCATTGACCCAATTTCAGCAAATATTACAGGCACAAGTCCCATTTGTTTTAATCAATCGTCATTGCTGACAGCCAATGCTGTCAATCCACAAAGTGGAATTTCCGGATATAGTTGGAGTAATAGTGTAACCACTCAAACCAATTCGGTTACGCCACCGCTTGGGTCTAACACATATACTGTAACTATCACAGATGGATTAGGATGTACAGCCACTTCTTCATTTACCGTTAATGTTAATCCATTACCAACACCTGGAATTATTTCTAATAGCCCGGTCTGTATTGGACAAACAATTACTTTGCAAGGTACAGGGGGGGGCAGTTATTCGTGGAGTGGTCCCAACTCATTTTCAAGCACATTACAAAATCCATCAATTCCTAATGCTCAAACATTAAATGGGGGTACTTATACTGTTACTGTAACTGATGCTAATAACTGTACAGCTTCAACCACAGCTAATATAGTAGTAAATCCATTACCTACTCCTACCATTGGAAGTAATTCTCCGGTGTGTGTGGGGCAACCCATCAATCTCAACGCCAGTGGTGGCATTGCTTACTCATGGTCTGGACCCAATGCTTTTTCTAACAATACCCAAAATCCTTCCATCTCCAATGCTCAATTAACCAATGCCGGTACCTATACCGTTACTGTTACTGATGCCAATTCATGCTCTGCTTCTGCCACTACTAGCGTAACCGTGAATGCTTTACCTAATGCAACTGCAAGCAATAATGGCCCTCTTTGTGAAACAAATACCCTGCAATTAAATGCAGCAGGAGGAACATCCTATGCATGGACAGGGCCCAATGGATTTAACTCACCATTGCAAAATCCATCAATATCTAATGCAACGTTAGCAAATAATGGTATTTATACTGTAACCGTTACCGATGCTAATAACTGTTCAGCAACAGCAACTACATCCGTTGTCATTAGCCCGGATTTGGTTGTAAATATTGGTAGTAATTCTCCCGTTTGTGTGGGAAGTACTTTAAATTTAACATCCATGCCAGGCGGTTCATATCAATGGACTGGACCAGCTTCCTTTAGTAGTAGCGACGAAAATCCTTCGATCAACAATGTTTCATTAATCAATGCAGGAACTTACACAGTTACTGTTACCAATGCACAAGGATGTTCAGGAAGTGCTTCTATAAATGTTATCATAAATTCAAATCCTGTTGTGAATTTAGGACCTGACACCACGCTTTGTAATACTCAAACACTACTATTAGATGCCGGTAATGCAGGTGCTAACTTCGTGTGGAACGATGGCTCTTTTAATCAAACCTTACTGGTAAGTGCTGCCGGAACATATACAGTAACAGTTACAGATGGAAACGGATGTAGCTCTTCTGATGAAATTACTGTTACTTACCAACCCTTCCCCGTTGTTGATTTAGGTGTAGATCAAACACTATGTATGGGATCCTCTATTCAAATTGGCGATGCGCATCCCGGAGCAACTTACACTTGGAATACCGGAGCTACTACAGCTTTTATTACTGTAACTGCTGGTGGAACTTATACATTAACAGTTTCACTTTGTAACACCAGTGTTTCAGATAACATTACCATTACTTTAGATTCACTGAATGTTTTATTAGTAAACACGATAACCCCAGATTGTGGACAAAATAATGGGGCAATCATCGTAAATGCCATAAATGGCATTGGAACAATCACCTATAGCTGGCCAGCAGATCCTACGCAAACCACAGCTCAACTTTCTAATGTTGCCGCCGGCTCATATACGGTGATTGTTACTGACCAGGCTGGTTGCACCGCTACTATCACTACCACGTTGGGATGTAATTCTCCCAATTTGGATATTCCACAGTTCTTATCTCCCAATGGCGACGGCAAAAATGATGTATGGGTGATTAATAACTTAACTACTGACTTCCCTAACAATAAGGTAAAAATATTTAACCGTTGGGGTAATGAAGTATATGTAGCTAACCCATACATGAATGACTGGGACGGAAGGCCTAACACCGTAATTTCCCTCGGAAGCAATATTCTTCCGGCCGGAACGTATTTCTTTGTTCTTGATTTGTATGGCGATGGTTCGGATGTTCGTACCGGATTTATTGAATTAAATCCGTAATGCATTCGATTTACTCATGCAATAATTCCCAATGGTAAGTAAAAAAATATTCTGGTTCACCACCATTGTTTTGAGTCTCACCATGCTTTGTACCATCGGTGTTTTGCTTATGGTTAAAGCTAAAGCAGAAAAAAGACTTGCCAATGCCTCCACATTTTTACGTGAACTGGGTGATCAGTACATTGACTATGTTGTACATGTTGACCAAGTAATACCTTTAAAAACCGAAGTAAACATTTCTCGCTCCATTCCGGTAAATATCGATATGAGTATAAATGATTCTGTTTACATAAAAGCCAATATCCCGGTAAAAGACAGCATAATTGTTCCCATCAATCTACAACTAAATGAAATACTGGACGTGGACACATCCATAGCTGTTACTCGTCAGGTTACGGTAATGCTTGAAACTGAAATTTCCATTGACCAAAAATTCAAAGCAAAACCATTAGGTGATAATTGGGGGATTGACATTCCAATCGAAGCTTTATTAAAACTAAATCAACCGGTGTTTATTTCATTTCCTGAAGCATTACCGGTAATTAGCAAAATTCCAGTGAAAATACCTATCAAACAAAACATGCCTACCTTGATTCAGATGAATGTACCCATGAATCAAAAAATTCCATTATCACTGCCTATTCGAAATCAACAAGCGATTGTTTCATTTACTACTAACATGCCAATTGAAGGATTAATCCCAATTGTAATGGATATTCCAGTAAAAATACCCTTGCGTGAAACTCCTATAAAAAAATATTTAGATTTAGTTGCAGACGAATTGGATGATATGCTTTCGTTTTAACTATCGAAGCTTTATGCTTATTTCTTTATTACCATCCACTTTTACAATACAATCTTCATAATCCGGAGGACCAAATGACCCCATGGCATCATTTGAAAATCCATACTTCTCTGTCGGTATTCCTAAAAAATTTTTATCCAATTTATTATTTTCATTAGCATCGTGATAAACGGCAATAGCATAATTACCATTGGGAAGATCAGGTATAGATACCGTCATCGTCCCTTTTGCTGCTTTTACCTTTAGATTTTTATAGGTAAATTTTTCATCCCGAAAACCTTCTTTTTTATTATAGACTCCTACCAGAATATTGCCTTTATCCGAAGGTACACCAATAATTTTAATGGTTAACATCGAACCTTGTTCAGTTCTCATAAGATGCATGGTTGAAAACATTAAAACAAAAATTAACTTCATAAAATTGTTATCTAAATAAATCACTATTGTTTGATATAACTTTTAACTCCCATGGTTTAATAGAATATTTTTTATCAAGCTGCCTGTGGGGCTGTCCGTTCCAAGTCCTCGGGGCTCAGCCACATGGTGCTAAGCGGGCAGCAGTATCTTCCTGCCGTCAGCTCTGCTGCCCGCAGCACCATGGGCTTCGCCCCTGCGGGCTTTCCACTTCCATCCCCGGCAGAACACATCAATCAAAAATTTCAACACACGTAATTCTTCAAATTTTAAGCCCTAAAAATAATTGACCTAAACCCATATTCCCAGTCAAGATTTGCTGGCTTACTTTTTAATTAAAAAAAGCAAACCAATAAAATCAAGAGAAACAAAATATAAAAAACTTATTTATGATTTAAATCGAACAACACTATAAATAAAAACCTCAAAAATGTACCTTTTGTTTTAACATAAAAAGATACCGAAGCTCCACCATGATT
>CALEWF010000251.1 GCA_937925455.1 uncultured Flavobacteriales bacterium
GAATTTTATTGTATTTTCTAAATGCCTAATTCAATAAATATTTAATAAAGATAAAAAAAAGCTGCCCATTCGGGCAGCTTTTTTGGGTTAACATTTCAATGTATTTAAGCATTTACATCCAGTGTGCTCAATACTTCGTTCATGTTTCGTACAGCATCGGCACTTTTGTTGAATAATGCTTGTTCTTCATCGTTAAGTTTATAGTCAATAATTTTTTCCCAACCGTTGCGGCCAATCACTACCGGAACACCCAGGCAAATGTCTTTTTGTCCGTATTCTCCGTCTAAATAAACGCAGCAGGGGAATACTTTTTTCTGGTCTCTAACGATGCTTTCTACCAATAACGCCCCGGCAGCGCCTGGTGCATACCAGGCAGAAGTTCCAATCAGTTTAGTTAATGTGGCACCTCCCACCATGGTATCGGCAACAATTTGCTTTTGCTTTTCTTCGCTAATCATGTGGGTAACGGGAGTGCCGTTAAGAGTAGCCAGGCGAATCAATGGAATCATGGTGGTGTCTCCATGCCCTCCGATAACTACCGCATGCAAATCATTAGGTGAACAATGGAGTTCTTGGCTTAGATAACATTTGAAACGGGCGCTATCTAAAATTCCTCCCATTCCAATAATTCGGTTTTTAGGAATTCCACTACTTTTTAAAGCCAGATAAGTCATTGTATCCATGGGATTAGAGATAACAATGATGATGGCGTTGGGAGAATATTTGAGTATATTTTCCGTTACATTTTTTACGATTCCGGCATTGATGCCAATCAGTTCTTCACGGGTCATGCCAGGTTTACGAGGCACTCCGGATGTAATGACTACTACATCCGAATTGGACGTTTTTGAATAATCATTGGTGCTGCCGGAAATACGGGTGTCAAATTCTAAGAGAGATGCCGTTTGTAGCATGTCTAATGCTTTGCCTTCGGCAAGTCCTTCTTTAATGTCGAGCAAAACTACTTCTTCAGCCAGCTCTTTTCTTGCAATGTTATCGGCGCAGGTAGCTCCAACGGCTCCGGCTCCTACTACGGTAATTTTCATACGTTTTATAGATTAAATTTTTATGATTTTTCAATGCGCTAAGTTATAAATACTGGGTATTATTTAGCTAAAATTATTTATTAAAGGGTGTGAAATTATCCCGGAATTGTCAATTGAATATTTTCTTCACTACGTATTAGATGGGGGCGGAGAAACACGTGTCCGCTCCAATATTTAATTACGAATTGTGAATTCTAATACAATGCAATAAACACATCTTCAAATCTGCTGCGGATGGAAGTGGAAAGCCCGCAGGGGCGAAGCCCACAGGGCAGGGGGGAGCGGGGCTGAGGGCACGAAGACACCGCTACCCCGATGCCCTGTGTGGCTGAGCCCCGAGGACTTGGAACGGACAGCCGCAAAAGCAGCCTAATATTAATACTACAATGACTATTTTGGAAAATATAACAATATACACACAGGGGCGTTTAAAAATAATGTACGTACTATCATTAGTCTTTGGTAAGTCTTTATTATTTTGTAAATTTGAATATCGTATTTATTTTGGGGGTTTTGCATTCATATCTTTCACATTTTATGTTAGTTCTGTTATTGATTACAGGGCTACTTAATAAACATTCATATGCTCAGGCATCCCCTGGAGATTGTTTGGGGGCTATACCTGTGTGTCAAATAAGCTATGATGTGCCGGTATTAAATGTACCACCGAATAATGTTCCGAATGAAATTAGCGGTGTATTATCGTGTTTGGCAACAGGTGAAGATAATGGGGTTTGGTACACATTTACGGTTCAAACCAATGGAATATTGCATTTTAATATTATACCTTATGTTTCAACCGATGATTATGACTGGGCATTATTTAATTTAACCAATGCCGATTGTGCTGACATTAGTACTAATGGAGCTTTGGAAGTGGAATGTAATTTTTCCAGTTCTACTACAAATAATGGAATTACTGGGGCTAACGGGGGATCTAACCCTCAAGATGAGCCAACGATTAATGTTACGGCAGGCCAGCGTTTTGTACTATACATTTCTAATTTTTCACAAAGTACTAATGGGTATAAGCTAGATTTTAGTAATTCTACTGCTCAAGTTCCAGATAATGTATCGCCTACGCTGATATCTGTTCAACCCAATTTGAATTGTAATGCCAGTAGTATTACCGTTAGTTTTTCTGAAAATATTTCCTGTAGCTCTGTGCAACCGTCGGATTTTACATTTACCGGACCTGGAGGACCTTATACCATCACATCGGCAACAGGAATTGATTGTCAAGCTGGTGCCGCATATTCCACCGGGTATGTGCTTACTTTGTCTCCGCCTATCAGCTCTGGAGGAAACTTTACATTAGCTATATCAGGGGTGATTGAAGATATTTGTGGAAATCAGGCCAGTGCCTCAACGCCTGATATTTCATTTAATTACAATGCTATGACGCTCAGTGTAACCGTTGTGGATGCTGACTGTGGGATGGATAATGGTCAAGCTACCGTGAATGTTGTGGGAGGTAGCAGTCCATATCAATATCAATGGAATGATCCTGCACAACAAACCACACAAACGGCTACTGGTTTGGCACGGGGTAATTATGTAGTTACAGTTACTGATGCACAAGGTTGTACAGCTACGGCTAATGTTACAATTTCAGATCCTACCAGTTTTACTTTTCAGGTAATTCAGCAAGCAGATACTTGTTCAAAAGGGGTGGGGATGATTACGGTAATAGTTAATGGTACAACGCTGCCTTACACATATACTTTTATTGATCATTTACAAAATATTACATCTGCTAATCCTGTTTTTGTGGGTGCAGTGGGTGATTCTACATTGTATATCCGCGTAACTGATAATTTAGGTTGCTGGTTAGATGAAATAATCGTAGTGAATAATATAGAAAATGATACCCTGTTAGCTTATTTTACAGTAGATAACCCGGTAGTGAATGTATTGTTCCCGTATGCTCATTTTTTTAATGCTTCTCAATATTATACCTCTTTTGTATGGGAAATTGAGGGGCAAAATTTTTATCAGGATAATTTCGTATATCAATTTACTAATGGTGAGGGGTCTTATCCCGTAACCATTACAGTAATTGATGAAAATGGTTGCAAAGATTCTTATACCATGATTATTGACGTAATTGCTGAATTCTCATTATTTATTCCCAATGCTTTTACGGTAAATCAGGATGATAAAAACGAAAAGTTTAAAGTGAAAGGTATGGGATTGCAAGAAAATACGTTTGAAATGTACATTTATGACCGCTGGGGGCGTTGTGTATATGAATCGAGAAACATACATGAAGGTTGGAATGGAAGTATTGGAGGAACAGACCCATTAAAAACTCAGGAAGGAGTATATGTGTATCGTATTTATGTAAAAGATAATTTTGGAAAATTGCATCAATTTACCGGTAAATTGCTCTTGATTAAGTAAGTATTTATATTAGAGAGTTAGAGTAACATGAAGTTGTCGTTGGTTATTGCTCTTAAAAACGAAGAAGATAATATTGTTCCTTTAATATCGGATATCCATAAGGCCTTAGTTGATTATTCTCACGAAATAATTTTAGTAGATGATGGCTCAACCGATCAAACCCGTCAGCGCATTCTTGCATTGAACGATGAAACGGTTCACCTGATTGTTTTTCAAAAAAATTATGGACAAACGCATGCGTTATCTGCTGGAATTGAAGCAGCCAAAGGCGATTATATTGTAACCTTAGACGGCGATCGTCAGAATGATCCTTCCGATATTCCAGCCATGCTTGACTTATTGGAACGAGAAGACTGGGATTTGGTAGCTGGCAAGCGAAGCAATCGCCAAGATGGCATGATATTTCGGAAAATACCCAGTAAAATTGCCAATGCGATTATTCGTCAACTCACCGGCGTGCATCTTTCAGATTATGGTTGTACCCTGAAAGTTTTTAAAAAAGAAATAGCTAAAAATTTAAATATGTATGGCGAATTACATCGGTTTATACCCGTGTTAGCTCATTTACAAGGGGCTCGCATCACAGAAGTTCCTGTTAAACATCATCCACGTACAGCAGGTGTTTCAAAATATGGTATTGGGCGAACGTTTCGTGTGATCAGTGATTTGATGTTGGTTTTGTTTTTTCAAAAATACCTTCAAAAGCCTATGCATTTGTTCGGAACAGTGGGTTTTATATCCCTTGCTGCTGGGGTATTGATTAATATTTACTTGTTAATTGAAAAAATTTTAGGACATGATATTTGGGGGCGTCCTATTTTACTTTTAGGTATTTTGTTAGCACTTGGGGGGATTCAGCTTATTACTTTTGGTTTTATTGCAGAAATGCAAATGCGAACTTATTATGAATCGCAACAAAAAAAACCCTATTGCATCAAGGAAAATTATATTGGCAACAAAAAAATATAAATCATTAGTATGGTTTTTGGCAAAGGCTGGTATTAGTATTTTGGGTCTATATTGGGCTTATACTAAAACAGATATCCTTGCGTTAAGCTCCTTATTAAATACTTCAAATTTAATATGGTTGATACCTTCATTTTTTCTGTATGCCGCATCAAAAGCTCTTAGTGCAGTTCGATTAAATCTTTTTTTACAAAATATCGGAACGTATGTAGGTTTTAAGCAAGGTGTATTGTTGTATTGGTTAGGCATGTTTTACAATCTTTTTTTACCGGGAGGTATAGGTGGTGATGCCTACAAAGTATTGTTATTAAGCAAGCAATTGAAGTCTCCCTGGAAAAAAACGACATCGGCTATTTTGTATGACAGGATAACAGGCATGATGGCCTTGCTGTTTTTTGGGGCTGTGTTAATGATGATTTTGCCGATGTATAAAATGTTTTGGTTGGGTTTAGCAAGTTTTCTTTTACTTATTCCGGTATATGTGTTTTTTACCCGATTTTTCTTTTCCGATTTTATGCCCGGTTTATGGAAAGGCTGGATTCTTTCGTTGGCTGTACAGGGATTGCAAGTACTGGCAGCGTGGAGTATTTTTCAGGGTATGCAAATAGATCAACCTGTTATAGGATTTTTGTTGTTATTTTTAGTTTCATCGGTAGTAGCAGTGTTTCCTATAACCATTGGAGGAGTGGGGGCAAGAGAACTCACTTTTGTATATGGAGCACAATGGTTGGATGTATTACCCGAAACCGGAGTGGGTTTTTCGCTTTTGTTTTTTGTTATTACATTCTTGGTTTCATTGCCCGGAATGGTTGTTTCCGAAAATCAATTGTTTGGTAAAAATAACCGCCGACAGACTGAGCTACCAGCGGTTGGGGGTTAGGGTAGGGTACACTGGTCTGTTTTCAATTTCTATGCAAAATGAATTATTTTATATTACAAAAACATTTTCATTAGAATATTTTAATCGTACTATTTTGTAGGGGGGCGCTAGCGTGTTTCTCTGCCTCGTAGGTGCGGCTTCACCGGTTGCCCTGATAATCTTACCGTCATTGAGACCCGCCTTTGGCGGGGAAGCAATCTGTATGCTACAATGCATACACCATCAACGTCCAACTCCCAAAACGCATTAATAATGCGGTTTGCAACCTACACACCCTGTACCCCAATTATCAATTATCAATTATCAATTATCAATTATCAATTATCAATTATCAATTACGAATTGTGAATACAATGCAAATAATACATCTTTAAATCAAATCATATGCCCCTGCGGAGCGGACTGCTGCGGATGGAAGTGGAAAGCCCGCAGGGGCGAAGCCCATAGTGCACGGGGTAGCGGGGCTGAGGGTACGAAGACACCGCTACCCCGATGCCCTATGTGGCTGAGCCCCGAGGACTTGTAACGAACAGCCGCTTTAAGCAGCCTGTTATTACTATCAATACGCTAATGACAATTTTGGGATTATTTAATTAAAATTTTCTCTGTTGCCATTCCTTTATTGCTCATTATGCGTAAAATGTACGTGCCCGATGCAATTCCATTTCGGTTGGCAGTAAACGTGTTTGACAGGATATTGTCTTTACTTATTATCACTCTGCCATTTAAATCAAGTAGCTCAACGGTGTAGATTATTCCATTTCCACTGAGTTGAATTGTTAATTGCTCGGTTACAGGGTTAGGAAAAATGTTAAATTCAATTTCGTCTTGTCCATCCATGCCAACGGTTTGGTCTTGAATTACCAAGTACATACGAGGAGCAAGAAAACCAACTATGGTATCAATGTATGCCATTGCTTTGGCTTTGCTCATATCTGGATTGGTAGTTAAACTATTGGTATGGATGGTTGTACCATTTTGCCCAACCAATGCAGCTTCAGCAACTACAGTGGTAGAATCCCACCAATTCCATGGAGAGGCTTCCTCGCCACCGGGTGCTGTTGGCCTTTCGATTTGAAATAGTCCTTCATGCGTTGCTTTAGGGTTAAGCGAATAAGCTCGTGCAGAAATGGGGTCGGTGAAATTATGATCTACCCATATTTTGTTTAATTGCTGCTGAACGGCTTTAGCTACAACGGTTCTTGTGCCATGCACATATACAACAACTTGATTAGTTACCGGCACAATTACATTACCACTATCAAAGGGTGCAAATGGGTCTTTCCTACAGTGAATACCAGCAACCGGTACACGTGGCCAGTATTGATCCATCCACGAAATATCTCCCATAGCGCCGCCTAAATTGGCAATCATTGCCACTTGATTAGAATATCCGGGATGATTGTAGATATTATATGTTCCTCCCACGCCATACACATCGCCTACTATTGATGGATTTACTACAGAATTACCTTGATCATCCAAAAATTTTGGAAGTTCGGTTTCACTTTGTTTGTCTAAGAATCCATAGGCTAATGAAACATAACCACCAGAGCCGTTTCCAATTAGGAAAATACGCTTGGGGTCAATTTTGTATGAATTAGTTGTGGCTGCATCTTTTTTAAAGAAACGAACGCACGTTTGTGCATCGTGAATGGCACGATATACCGCATTTAAGATTTGACGCGTTCTTTCGGTTTGTGTTGGTGCTAATGGATTCCAACCTAAGCGATAGTTGGGTGCGGCCACTACATACCCTTTCATGGCAAAACGGTGTGCCAATTCAACCATGGCACTGTCTTTATTATTTCCAGTAGTAGAGCCGTTGATGTATTTAGGTAAAAAGTTACCGGTATGAAGTAAAATAACTAATGGACGTTCTGTTTCGGTATCTGTGGCTGAAGGCTGGTAAACATCCATCAATAATACCGTATCTTTAGGATTGCTGGAGCTGGTGCCAGCCGGAGCCGGTGGATAGTTTAGAAAATAGTAGTTTTCACCAAAAACTACATTGTTTGTAACAACTACACCGCTTCTGGGAAAAACATCATCTAAGTAGCGGGTGGTTTGAGATGATGTTAAGCCCGTAAGGCTGCTGAATAGAGTCAGTGTAATGATTTGTTTTTTCATACGTATATGTTTTTTTGATTTCATCAAATTTAGTAAAACAATCAGTATTTGTTCTTAATGAACTTGTAAATGTAATTTTTCAATTAGAATTACAGCGTATTATTTGAAATTCCAGTCAAAAAGTACTGAACCATAAATCATACGTCCTACTCTTGGGCCTCCATATACCTGAAATACTTTATTATCTGTAAGGTTTTGTGCCCCCAGTTTAAAGGTAAGGTGTGCTTTTTTTAGCGTGTAATTTAGTTGCGCATCTAACATATAATATGAAGGTATTGCCCCGGTAAACTGAGGTGAACCTTCAAAAGTAAATCCATCAATCCATTTGAAATTAAGATTAAATCCCCAATTATTGATTTTTGCTTTTCCTATTTTTAATTGTATATCTCTTCCATCAATGCCAATATTAAATTTATGCTCCGGAGTGTTAAATGCTGGTATAATGGGGTCATTGCCTGTACGATATAATTTATTCCATGTATAGTTTCCACTCAATGTAAAATACTTGGCAAAGTAGTAATTCAGTTGAGTGCTGAAACCCATGGTATATACTATTTCTGTAGCATTGGTAGCTACCCTGTAAACTTTAGTTTTATCAGTAGGGAAACCAATAATATCAAAATCTCCATCAATACCTATTTTATATCCAATAAAATCTTGATAGAGGCTGAAATAATAGCTTCCATCTATGTACAAGCGGTTTGAAATAATGCCACGATATCCTATTTCAGCAGAATATACTCGTTCCTGCCTTACTGGATCAATTCTTGTTGAGTCTTTGCCATTATTGATATAGCGTAATACAGAGGGATCAAAGTTATTTTTAATATAATTTTGGAATGACTCAATTGTAATTAGTGAATCATAACCGGTAATATTTCCTCGAAGTATTGCTCTTCCTACATTGTAAAATAAATATTGGTCAGCCAGGGTTGGGTTACGCACGCCACTAGAAAGGTTATATCGAATGGTGTGATTTTTATGTGGGGTATGCACCAACGAAATAGCAGGGCTGGCCAGAACCGGAAAGTTTACATTTTTATCAATTCTCACGGTAGCATTTAATTTTATTTTCTCCCAGCGTTTTTCAAAACCAAGATAAGTTCCAAATTCCCAGTTAATAATTTTTACTCCATTGGTATCAGAAAAAATGGTACCTCTTGAGTCGGGTGTGTATAATCTAAAATTTGCACCTACGGTAAAATCAACCGTACTTAACTCATTCACAAAACGATCCCAACCGGATAACAACTCCTTGTCTTTACCCGATTTGAATCGGAATTTATATTCACCATGTACATGATATAATGCACTATAATCTATCAAGCGTGAACCGCCTTGCCCCAGCGGACGGGAAGTAATGCCTGCAAAAGCAGTATCAAAAGAGTAAGTACCGGGTTCAAAGTATGGGCTAAATAGTCCTCCGTGTGTAAAATTATTTGCATAATTTCTTGCCTCCTGATGCCAGGCATACAAAGAATCGCTTAGCAAACCAAGTAAAGAGTCGGCCAATGCAAAATTGTAATTATTCACCGAAGTGAAAGAAGATGGAAAAGGATAACCGTACAAAGCTAAAAAGGCATCATACAGCCTACCGTTATTTTGAAAGGCGATGTGGTTTTCCCAATAACTCAAATAATCATTGTTCCAGTTTTTGAAGCCTGAGCCTAATGGCTTATTGTTGTTTTGGAGTAAAAATGCTGTAACAACAGCATCATAGGTATTTCCTGCATTTTCGTGGGTGGCATAGGCACGAACAAAGAATTTATCTTTCTGTTTTATTTCTATTTTGTTTTGATGAAAAGAAATGTTTCGTAAGCTGTATCGGTTTTCGCCTTGATATACCGTAGTACCATATCCAAAATTACTTCCCACCATAATTTCCACTTTTTTGCGGGTCATATAATGTAGCGAAAGCGAACTTTTTAAATTTTCGGTATTGTAATCTACCAAGTCTTCTTCCCGGTATCCGTCCCGATAGAAAATTCCCAATCCGGGTCTGTCTTTTCGTAGAGATAAATCTGTATAAAAATCATAACCGTTAGATAAGGCCTCATCTCCGTATATGTTTACGGCATCATAGCCACCGGGATTTCCCCGACCCGTTTTTGAATCAGTAGCCGCATCATAATTATTGGCCACCCAATCATCGGCTCGCAGGTAAAAGAAGTTAAATTTAAAGGCAAACCGATCATAGCCTTTTTTATCCTGAAATTTTTCAGCAACTCGAATAGCGCCTTCAAATAAATTTCGTTCACCACCTTTTAATGATACACTAAGGCCCGGAAAATCAAACGGACTTTTGGTGCTCATGGATATAACTCCATTGAATGCACCAGGCCCATAAAATGCGGAGCTGGCTCCTTGTATCAGGTCAACTTTCATGATATCCAGTTCTGATGCTCCCAAAAAATTACCCAACGAAAAATTTAACCCCGGTGATTGGTTGTCCACTCCATCAATAAGTTGTAAGCTTCGAACAGGTGAAGTGCTATTAAATCCTCGGGTATTTATAATTTTAAAACCAATACTAGCCGAAGTGAGGTCAACGCCTTTTAATGCTCCCAAGCCTTCGTAAAACGAGGCTGCAGCTGTTTGTTTTATGGCAATCGCATCCATTGATTCTACAGTTAGAGGGGCTTCTTTTTGTTTTTCGGTGATGCGGGTATCGCTTACCTGCATTTCTTCAAGCAATACCTGATCGGCTTCAAGAAATATTTGTAATTGGTCTTTTAACGAATTCGCGGTAATTTCTTTCTTCTTATAACCAAGTGCTGAAATTTGAAGTACAGCTGGTAGTCCTTTGGTCAATTTAAGTTGAAACTGTCCGTCAAAATCGCTCGAAACCCCATTGCTTGTTCCCTTTTCAATAATATTTACCCCAAATATTCCTTCTTTGGTGTCCTGATCTTTTACTACTCCTCGTATAATCTGAGCATTTATTCCGAAACTTAAACTAACCGTAAGAATTGTAAGTAGATGTGTTTTCATGGGTGTTTAAAGTGTATTCATGTTGTGTTAAACTAAAATAAATAAAAAACCCAAACCGAAGTTTGGGTTTTTAAGAAAGTTTCTAAATGATTATTTCACAATTTCAAGCAATTCCATTTCAAAAATCAAGGTGCTGCCTGCTTTTATCGGACTATTGGGTGGTGGATTATTACCATAAGCCAAATGGGCCGGTATAATGAGTTTATAATTAGCTCCAGGACTCATCATCTGCAATGCTTCTTGCCATCCCTTAATAAGATTGCTCACTGGGAATACCGCCGGTTGTCCGCGGTCATACGAACTGTCAAATACTGTTCCGTCTATCAAATATCCTTTGTAATGAACTTTTACCTGACTATTTAAGGTAGGTTTTTCTCCTTTTCCTTCTTTATTTACCAAATACATCATGCCTGATTGGGTAACTTTATAATTTTTGTTTTTGGCTTTTTCTTGTTCCATGAATTGTTGTCCCTCAGCTTCGTATTGTGCAGCTTGTTGTTGTATTTGTTGCTGCATTTTTTGCATTTGCTGTTGTTGAAACTGGGTAAACGCCTGATTCATTTCTTCTTCGGTTAACAAAGGTTTTACAGAATCATTCCAGGCGGCCAAAATGCCTTGTGCTACCAATTGTGCATCCAATTCAATGCCTTGGTTTTTTAAGTTTTTCCCCAGATCATACCCAATGCCATAACTTACTTTTTGATCCAGTGTTTCTGGTTTTTTCAATGGTTGTGCCTGATTTTTTGTTCCGCATGCGCTAAATAGAATTCCTGCTACTGATGCAGAGATAATGATGTTTTTCATGAAATATAATTTATTTTCTTTGCACAAAATTACACTTTATCTTTTTCAATGGACGAATAAATATCAAGAAGCACCCTTTTTTCATTTTCCCAGATTAATTCTTTGGCAGCTTTTTCGCAGTTTCTTGAATATTCTGCTAATTGTACTTTATTCAATGACATCTGTTTAATCTTTTCAGCAATGGCTTTAGGAGTTACTTCCTCTACCAGTTCGCCAACTCCATAATGTTTTACAATTTTTTCTAGTTCAGGTAATTTGGATGATAATACCGGTATTCCTGCATGGATGTAATCGAATATCTTATTGGGTAAACTGAATCGGTAATTTAGATTGGTGTCTTTATCCAAACTAACTCCTAAATCGGCAGCCATGGTGTATTTTTTTAACTCATGGTAGGGCAATCTGCCTATAAATTGAATTCGGGTTTGTAAGTTTTTTTCTGCTGTTATCTTTTTTAACTGAGGTACTACATCTCCGTTGCCTATTATTAAAAGCAAAAATGTATCATCTAAATATTGCATGGACTCTACTAGTTCTTCACTGCCCCGATGCATATTGATACCATTGCCTTGCAGCAAAATGATAAATTTATTTTCAGGCATGTTTAATATACTTCTGTTTACTTTTTCTTGTATAGTATTTTCCGGCGGAAGATTACGTAAAACTTTAAAATCAACACCGTATTCTTGTTTAAATAGCAAGGCAATGGATTGATTTACCGTGATGCAATAAGTAAGTTTAGGTACAATAAAACGCTCAATGGCTTTCCAGATTTTCTTAGCAAAAGCATTATGCTGCAGCTCGGGCACTTCGGTAAAATATTCATGGCTATCAAAAACCAAGGGTTTGTGTTTTATTTTTGATACAAGGTAATTTGCAAGTAATGTATCGAGGTCATTAGCATGCAAAATATCAGCCCGATGAGTAAGTAGATAGAAAAACAATCGAATATTAAAAAAGGCATAAAACAAGGGACCCTTTTTAAATAATAATTTCATTCGCACTTGATGATAGGGCTTAGGAAGCAGAGGAGGAGAGTCCGGTAAAATTCTACCAATTAAAATCACATCGTATCCGGCTTCATGAAGCGTAGTACATGTTTTGGCAACCCGTTGATCGGTTACAAGATCGTTTATTACTGAAACAATAACTTTTTTCTTCATCGGTAATTTTCAAAGGTATAATTTTTCAAAATGAATATGTTGTGGGATTGCTATGTTGGTTTTACTCTTTATTTTTAGATTAGGCTGCTTTAAGCGGCTGTACGTTCCAAGTCCTCGGGGCTCAGCCACACATTGCATCGGGGCAGCGGTGTCTTCGTGCCCTCAGCCCCGCTACCCCGTGCCCTGTGGGCTTCGCCCCTGCGGGCTTTCCACTTCCATCCGCAGCAGTCCGCCCCTACCAGGCAGAGAAACACGCGATTGCTACTTATGATAATCGAATTGTAAATAAAATTCACTGGTAAATTTAATGACCATTAATGTTGTTTTTTTTTCATGTAAAAATTATCGTAAATTAGAGTATGAAATCTATGAATTCAGATACTCATAGTTCATCGGAGGGAGATTATATAAAACATAAGTTAGCATTCAATAAACCGATATCAATCCATCAGTACCGGCGGCGTGAAAAAATTCGTGGAAGGTTTGGATTTATTTTGTTAGTGTATGCTTGCATGCTAATTATGTTGGGTTATTTTCTGATTGAAATTATGAAAATAGCTAAATAAATACTTACTGGTTTATACCTAAATGAATCAGCATTCCGGTGTTGGTATCAAACTGCGCTTTGATGCCGGATAGATTTTCTGCCGGTAAGGCATATAAAACACCAAGCTGAGATACCGGAAAACTTTGTTGTGTTAAAACCCGATTATTCAAAATAATTTTAAACAAACAAGTTTCTGGAATTCTATAAACAATCCCTGTATTCTTGTTTGCTTTTTTAGCTGTTTGTTGATTAGTAACAAATCGTGATGCTTCCTGCGTTATTCCGGCTGTTTCCTGTTGTATATACACCGTTTCCATAATCAGTTTTAAAGAATCGTTAATTCCTTTTATAGGGCTGAATTTAAAAAATGGCTGAATTCCTTTTTTATCAGGATGTGGTCTGAATTCAAATTGGTAAGTTAAAGTTTGAACTTCCGATGTGCCAAGAAATAGATTTAAATATTCATTCTCAAGTTTGTTTAATTCTTTCATCATTACTTCGAGCGTTGCAGCAGGATATGCCAATTCATCACTATATGAAATTAAACGGTATTTCTGGCTACGAATGTCATTAATCATTTTCACTGCATCTTTAGCACTTTCCTGTTTTGAGCTTTTTATCAATACTCGTTCAATTTGTCGGTTTTCAATGATCACTCCTCCTTCGTGAATCTGTCGGGTATAGACGGTATCTAATTTTTCTTTTAGATTAATTAGTGTAATATTTTTCTCGCGGTTTTCTTTTTCTTTTTTTTCATGTTGTAACGCTGTTTCTCTGGCATTAATTTCTTCTTTGCTGGATAGTTCATTCACTTTTCGAATGATACCGGCTTTATCATATTCAATTAAAACCTTTTCTTTATTTTTTAGCTCAATGAAATAAAGTTGTTCCGGGTCAGGTTCTGATTTGGTGCTGAGTTTTATTTCAGCTAATTCATATTTTTCCTGCTTCTCAGAAATTCCTGTATAACCTAAATAACTGTCAGAATATTCATATAATGGGCCAGGAATGTAGGTGGTTTTTTTTACGGTTACATCTGCTATGATAACTGTACGTGGTAGATAGTAAAAAATTCCGTTTGCTTCGCTGGTTTGATTATTGGTAACATGAATTACCTGATATGCTTCGCTTTTGCAACTCCAACCTACTACTATAAAAATTAAAACGTAGAAAATATAGTTATGAACTTTCATTGATTTTTTTACCAAAAGTAGTATTTATACATAAATGCTGTGTATAGATTTTTAATTTTGTATATGTATGTTCTTTACACTAATCAAGGTTAATCCAATATACGTGATTATACCATTTATTGCCAATAATTCATATCCTACTTGATAACCACCCAACAAATCAGAAGAATGTAAATTAATAAAATATGAAAGCATGGGTGAAAGAATACAAATAAGGGGAATCCAGTGGTCTTTAGGCTTTTTGTTAGTAAGTATGCCAAACGCAAATAGCCCCAGCAATGGTCCATAAGTCAAAGTAGCCATAAATAAAACTTGTTTGATAGCACTGCTGGTAAGAGTATATTTAAAAATAATCACCGTAGCCAACATGGCAACGCTTACTAAAATATGTATGAGCTTCCGAACGTTTATTTTTTTATTTTCAGAATAATTGTTGGTGTTTAAAAAATCATTGTATATGCTGGTAGTTAATGCGGTTAATGTTCCATCGGCACTTGAATATGCTGCAGCAACTAAGCCAAGTATAAACACAATGCCGATGAACACACCCATGTTTGATTTTAATGCAAATACGGGATATACCTGATCGGCTATAAAACTGCCATTTGCATTTTTAGGTAGTTCCATTCCATGATGGGCTGCAAAAAGGTAAAGCATTGCCCCCAGAAATAGAAAAAATAAATTCACAAAAACTAAGGTTACCGAAAAACTCAGCATGTTTTTTTGTGCTTCGCGAATATTTTTGCATGTTAAATTTTTTTGCATCATGTCCTGGTCCAGTCCTGTCATACAAATGGTAATAAACATGCCCCCAATAAAGTGTTTCCAAAAGTAATTTTCTGCTCTCCAATCATCAAAATATAACATTGTAGAAAGTGGCGATTGATTTACTTCTTTAATGGCTTCAAACAATGAAATATTCATGGCATCGCTAATAAATGCTATAGTCATTCCTACAGCTGCCAGCATAAATAAGGTTTGAAGAGTGTCAGTCCATACCACTGTTTTTATACCTCCGCGAAATGTGTATATCCAAATGAGTGCAATAGAAATTACAACAGTTGATTCAAACGAAATAGTCCAGGATTGAAATACAAAAGCATGCAATACATTGGCTACTAAAAGTAATCGAATGGCTGAACCTGCAAGTCGGGATATCAAAAAATAAAAGGCGCCTGTTCGCCAGGCATAGTTACCAAACCGTTGTTGTAAGTACCCATAAATGCTGGTAAGGTTTAATTTGTAATATAACGGAAGTAAAACAAAAATAATGATCAAATATCCTGCAAAATATCCCAATACTATTTGCATGTAACTCATATTATCATTACCAACACTGCCTGGAATAGATATAAAAGTTACACCGGAAAGCGATGCCCCAATCATTCCAAAGGCTACCAAATACCAGGGGGATTGTCTATTGCCCGTAAAAAAGGTGGCGTTATTGCTTTTTTTTCCTGTGAAAATGGAAATGAGAATAAGCAAAAGAAAATAACTTCCAATAATACTCAATATCAATCCGGCACTCATAGAAATATATGCTTTTCTTATTGCTTAATAAACTTTGCATTCACCGGTGTATGGCCTTCTACTGTAAACCGAACAAAGTAGGTGCCAGTAGCTAAGGAAGCCGCATTAAATGAAAATTGATTTTTCCCAATGTTCGATTTTCCGTAAAAAATTTGGTCAATAAGTTTGCCTTTTAAATCCAACAAATCAACCCGAACATTACCGCTTGCTGGTAAATCTACGATAATATAAACCATTTCGAAGGAGGGGTTTGGGAAAATGTTCATAGATAATTTTGGTGTAACACAAGGAACTGACGTTTCGGCTCCATACGGATTATCCAATTGAGCTATCCAGGTTTGGTGACGATTGCTTGCATTACCATACGTTCCGGCTATCCAAATTTTCCCATTTCGGTTATATACCGGTTGAGAACCAAAATAATCACCCCAACGTTCAATCGTATCGGATAAAACAATCAAATTCCCGACTCCTTCTTTTACCGTAATAATATCAGAAAATTCACCATCAGCAAAAAATAAGGTAGAAATACCCGGGAAGCGATTTTCGCCGGTATGTTCAAACGATAAAATGGATTGGCTTCCTAAAGTTCCTTCGCCTACCCATGATAAGTTGGGATATCCAAAATCCAGCGTATCTACCGAAATGATCGTTGAAGAGATTGAATAGTTTTGATTATCTACTCCTGAAATTATACCAAAGAAAATACCACTTCGTCCGTTACCTGTATCAATACAATTTGAAGCGAATTGAATTTTGCCGTTTTCATAAAAGGCAGCCAAAATTCTACCATCGTTGGTTGCAGCATATCGGTTAATCCCTTTTAGCCTTCCATGGGGTGGTACGCCATAAGCCTTGTCTGTATGCGTCATGTCAATGGTTAAGGCAAGTCCCGGAGCATCTATGGTATCATTTATATGTAAAATAAAGATGGTGTCGTTTTGAATATCAAAATTTCGATTACTTAAAAAATATTGTCCAGGTCCTTGAATGGAAGAACCTCCTTTTACCGGATGCAGGTTTCTGATTTTTCTTCCGTTGTAAGCAATACCGTCCCATAGGTTTGTAACCAATGGCAACCCTGCATATCCTTCTCTCTTTCTTATTTGCCAAATGACGGTTTGTTTAAAGCCTAATTGCCAGCTTACATTTTCACGTATTTGATTGCCTGTTATGAATAATTCATTTTTAGTGATATTTAGAGCCGGGTAATCAAACCAAGTGGTATCATTAAACGGATTGCCCGGTAACACATAAAAATTCCATACCCCAGTAGGGTCATTGGTTTGAGAGAATGCGACGATAATTTTACTGTACGTTGAATTAAAACCATTTAAAACTACCGCAATGAAGCGGTCTTCCAGCGGGTCATACATTACTTTCGGATCAAATTTGCCATTATTAATTCCCCCCAGACCTGCCGGTTGACAAAATTGAGCCAAGGTTTTATTCAAAAGATTTGTTCCATCAGTACTATATACCCTGAATTGTAAATTTGAAACAGATACAATTTTATTACTATCGGATACAGCGATGTAATTATCTAATGGTACGCTATTATTAAACTGATTTCCATCAAACCCTGTATTGATTACAGGAGCAGGTATAGTTCCTGATTTATTGGCTTGTGTAGATTTTTTAATTGGATATAGTTCAGATACTTTTTGCTTTTGTTGCATTAAAAATAATTTATCAGGATTACCCATATAATCCCTCACTTCCAGGCTTAAGATACTTGCATTCCATCCATCATCTGCAATATCGGAAACAGAAGCACTGGCTGTAAGCGGAAATATCATTCTGGTAGCAGGTTGCTGTGCGCTAAGCTGATTATTAAAAGCAACAGCAAAGAACATCAAGATTTTATTTAACTTATTCATAAGTGTAATTTTAACTGTTTCATTAATTCTATTTTTGTAAAGTTACAGATAAATTAAATTACATGTTTAGAATTATTTTGTTAGTAATTATATCGAGTTATGTCGTACATTCTGCTCCACGATATAAGTGGTATTGTGAAGGGAAAGGTTTTGCTGTTATATTTCCTACAGCATATAAAGATACTGTAATAACCATTCAACAGGTTGTAATATCCAGAGCTTGGACTGATGATGATAAAGGTAATCGTTTTGTTGCAGAATGTAAAAAATTAACAGCCTCTATACCAGATGATCAATATAAAAGACAATGGAAAACGTATCATGATGAAATTCTAAGGGACTTTTTAAAGTCAAATAATTTAGAAAAAACTGAAGAAGAGCGTTTTGATATTGGTAAATATCATGGAATCTATGCAATTTTAAATCACAGGCAAAAACGCTTGACTTGTTTTTATAGAAATATTATTATCAACCGCTATAGTATTACATTGTATGTAATTCAACCCAGATCATCAATTCAATTTAAAGTTATTAAACGTTTTTTTAAATCAGCTCAATATAATTTTTCATTACTTAAATAAATGAATATTGCCATGAGCGATTACTTCTTCTCCAAAACAGTTTACAAATTTTAATACCATAAAATAAACTCCTTGTGTAGCTTCGCTATTTCCATCTCCTTCACCTTTCCATGTAACTGTTGGATCGCTTGTTTCAAAAAGTAATCGTCCCCAGCGATTGTATATTGATAAAGTAAATGAATCTAAATATTCTAAATTTGCAATGGTATACTCATCATTTAATCCATCTCCATTGGGAGAAAATACATTGGGTAGCTCATTGATGTTAGGATCAGGTTTTTTAATCACCTGAATAGTATCAGTTCCGCTGCCACAAGTATTTGTAATGGTTAATGTATAAGTACCGGTTTGAGTTACTAAAAGCAAAGTATCGGTAGAGCCGGTATTCCATAAGAAACTGCCCTGCCATGAAGGGGTAGTTAAAATTGCGGTATCACCTTCACAAATGGTTACATCAGGAATATTGAAATTGGGTAAAAATATTTTTACAACATAGCTTGAGTCCATATTCTCACATTGCACATTGTTGGTAACAGTTACTACAAACCAGCCGGTATCTGATACAGTATTGGTTTGAGTAGTTACACCGTTAGACCATAAATAGCTCGAATAACCACTACCTGCATCTAATGTTACGTTGCTATTTTCACAGAAATAAACTGTATCGTTAGCTAAATTAAAATTGGGTTGTGGATATACTGTTACTATCATTGTATCACTATAGCATACAAAACCAGCAGAATCAGAAGTTGCAATATAGGTATATGAAATTGGATTAGAACCGGTAATTGATTGTTGAAAGGTGGGATTAGCTATGGTAGAATCGTTTATGAAATTTGAAGGAGACCATGTAATATTGATTTGAGATGGAACATTTGTAATACCAATTTGTGTGGCTACATCTGTACAAATCTCAACGTCATTTAACGTAAACGTGTATCGTGGATAAATAACTACATAAGCCGAATCTTTTCCTTGACAGTTATTTGCATCCGTTACG
>CALEWF010000252.1 GCA_937925455.1 uncultured Flavobacteriales bacterium
AATCTCCACCTATTTTTATATTCTAATGACAATTTTGGGATAAAAAAAAGCATACCATGAAAATTAAAAAACTCGTGGTATGCTTTTTTGAAACCATTCTACTCATTGTCTTCAATAACAAGTGTATAGTCTATTAAATTATTTTCTCTTATAGCTGCATCAATTTTAACCTTTATTCCGTCTATTATAATAAACTCATGAATAGTGGTTAATTGCATATTATTCAATGAATCTTTAATTCTTTTCTCAATAATACTAATAAACTCATAATAATCCCAGTTTTGAGTATTACCTACAATCCAGGGTGAAAATTCCCATTTACACTCAATATTACCAGACCCCTTGCATCTTAATGTATGTGTATCTTCTCCAAAAATAGGATTTGTATGCGATTCTCTTACCCTGTCATAATGAATTCCATCTGCTGAACCAAACTTTTCTACAATTATTTTTTTAGCATGCAAATTTATTGCTGATGACAATAATGCTATAGTAATTAAAATTAGTAAGTTTTTCTTTTTCATAATTCATCATTTTATTTAAATATTCCTACTCTATTTCTAGGCTTTTCAGATTCCGCCTGCTTATTGGCCACTAAGCAAAGCAAAGAAAGAAAGAAAGAAAGAAAGAAAGAATTATCAACAAGTTTTAAACAGTCATTTATTATCTAAGATTTAATATCTATTACATTTGTGCTTATTTATTAGTTATGCTTCCATCTTACAAAATATTCTCGTTATCTTCTTCAATAAATCTTGCAAATAATCTCTGTAAACTATTGAACAAAAATGCTGGAAAACTCTTTACAACACGCTTTTCAGACGGAGAAGTATATTCAAGATTTGAAGAATCTATACGTGGTGAAACCATTGTGCTCATTGCTCAGGTACATTTGCCCTATGAAAACCTCTTTGAACTATTTATCAGTATTGATGCAGCACGCAGGGCATCTGCCAAAGAAATTATTTGTGTAATCCCCTACTTGCCTCACAGCCGGCAAGAACGGAAAGACGATGCCCGCTCATCTGTTTCTGCCCGTTTAATTGCCGACTTTTTAGAGCATTCCGGAGCCGACCGCATTATTACCATGGATATGCACACCACCAGTATTGAAGGATTTTATAAAATACCCATTGACCATATTTACATGAGCAATGAATTTATTCGTCACATCCGGGCAAATTTTGATGTTAATAATATTTGTTTATGCAGTCCGGATTTTGGAGGATTAAAACGCATCAAACATTACAAAAACATTTTGGAGTGCGAAATGGCTGTTATCAATAAAGAGCGATTGAAACCCAATCAGGTAAGCAGCATGGAAATCATTGGAGATGTGACCGGAAAACATATTATTATTATAGATGATATGATTGACACCGGAGGTACCTTGTGCAAAGCTGCCGATGTGCTGATGGAACAGGGCGCTCTTTCAGTTCATGCGTATTGTACTCATGGTATATTATCAGGACAAGCTATTCAACGTATCGCTGAATCAAAAATTAAAAAGTTAGTTATTGCCGATACCATTCCGCATCAACAGCTCCCCCACAACATTGAAGTGCTGAGTTGTGCCGAATTGTTGGCTTCTGCTATTGATCATTTGCTGCGTAATAAAAGCGTCAAAGAGATAAATCTAAACCTTTGAGGTTACAATTCTACAACGCCAAGTCGCAGAATTACTAACACATTCCATTCATCCCACTGAGCACTATTGCGTATTTATGTGAAAAATTTATTCTATTAAAAATGAACCCGAACTCCGGTTTCTAATCCTATGAAATAAGGATATTGCCGAATTAAATACGTTTTATCAAACAGCGAATTAAAACGGTATTGAAAGGTAGGACCAGCATATAGACTAAAATTGGGTAAAATCTGATAAGAATATAATCCCTTGAATAGTATTCCAATTCCAAAGGGTTGTACTCCAGAGTTATCAATATTTGAAGTAAAATGAATAGCATCGTAATTATACACCACATATCCTTTAAAACTCATAGTATAACTAAATAAAGGACCGGCGGATATATGGATATTAGATTTTCCCCAATTCCAATTAAAAGTAAACAACAACGGCATTTGCAGCATTTTAAAATTGGAAGCAAAAATTATTCCTTCGGTGTTAGGCATAACCGGAATAGGGAAAACATCTGACGGAGAGTTAAAATCATTAGGTAAGTCATTATAGTTTACAGGTTTTTCTAAGGATGAAAATTCGGTGTATTGTGCACCTAATTCAATCATAAAATGCTTATTTGGCATAAAACCTATGCTGCCACCGGAAGAAAATCCAAACCGAAACGCATCGGCATATTTTCTATAATTTGTGTATAATTGCGATAAACTATCATTTGCGGCTAATGTTGAGTTTACAAAAAAATTACTAGCTGATGCAAAACCATTGAAATTTGCTTGAATTATCCATTTTTTTACTTTGATTGAATCTTCAAAATAATTTTTTAATTTCATTGAATTACCTTTCTTTACTTCTTCTGAATTTGTATTCAAAAAAAACAGAATGATATTGTGTAATAAGATATATGCAGTAAAAAATAATTTCATTATTGTAAGTTTTAAATAATAATCAAAATTTATTTGTTTTAGTAATGCAATCCAAAAAATACTGACAAACTGACATAAATTGTTTAACTGGCAATAAATTTGATTATTAAAAATTAAATATCTTAAAAAAATATGGAAAACAATCACAAAGAATCAATACACGAAGAAGAATTACAACCAATCAATCATAATGAAAAGATATCAGAAAATGAAGAAACCATTTTGGAGAACCCAATGAACCAAGAAAACATAGAAAATAAAATTATAGAAGAAGATGAAGAAGGAAAAGCAAACTGGGAAGCCAAATACAAAGAAACGTATGACCAGTATTTGCGATTGTTTTCTGAATTTGATAACTTCAGAAAGCGAAATGCCAAAGAACGTATAGAACTGATAAAAACTGCAGGGTCAGAAATTTTGTCAGCAATTTTGCCAGTACTTGACGATTTTGACAGGGCATTAAAAACCATGGACTCAAATACCACAGATGTAAATGCCCTAAAAACGGGAGTGGATATGATTTTTCAGAAGTTGTTACATATATTGCAGGAAAAAGGGTTACAAGCATATAATCCAATAGGAGAAAAATTTGACCCGGAGTTGCACGAAGCCATTACCCACATTCCGGCTCAAGAGGAAAGCCAAAAAGGAAGCATCATTGATGTAGTAGAAAAAGGATATAAGATGCATGAAAAAGTGTTGCGGTATCCAAAAGTTGTTGTAGCACAATAATATAAAGAACATGTCGAAGAGAGATTATTACGAAATATTAGGCGTACCTAGAAATGCTAGTGCCGATGAGATAAAAAAAGCCTACCGCAAATTAGCTATAAAATATCATCCGGATAAAAATCCAGGTGATAAAGCAGCCGAAGAAAAATTTAAGGAAGCGGCAGAGGCTTACGAAGTATTGAGCAACCCTGAAAAAAAACAACGGTATGACCAGTTTGGCCATGCTGGTATGGGTGGCGCAAGTGGCTTTGGCGGATATAGCGGTCAGGGCATGAACATGGAAGATATCTTTGAGCAATTTGGAGATATTTTCGGAGGTTTTGGAGGTTTTGGAGGTGGAAGCCGGCGTGGTAGCCGTAGAACGGTAAATCGTGGCTCAAATATTCGCATCAAAGTAAAGCTTACCTTAGAAGAAATTGCCGAAGGAACAACCAAGAAAATTAAGGTAAATAAGTACGTAACCTGCGATGCCTGTGATGGCTCTGGAGCTAAGGGAGGAGCCAGGGGTGCTACCTGTAAAACCTGTAACGGAACCGGACAGGTAACCCAGGTTACTAATACTTTCTTAGGGCGTATGCAAACCGTTTCTACCTGCCCCACTTGTAACGGAGAAGGAACCATTATTACAGACAAGTGTAATAAGTGTTGGGGTGATGGAATTGTGCGGGGCGAAGAAGTAATTGAAATAAAAATTCCTGCCGGTGTAGAAGATGGAATGCAGCTTAGCTTAAGCGGAAAAGGAAACGCAGGTCCACGAAATGGAGTGCCCGGCGATTTGCTTGTTGTAATAGAAGAAGCGGAACACGAAGACTTTATTCGTGAAGGGAACCACATTATATACGATTTATACCTCAACTTTGCCGATGCTGCCCTGGGTACCCATGTAGAGATACCTACATTAGGAGGGAAAGCAAAAATCAAAATTGAACCCGGTACTATGGCAGGCAAGCTGCTTCGTCTCAAAGGAAAGGGATTACCTTCTATTAATGATTACGGTCGTGGAGATCAGATTGTTCGGGTAAACATTTGGACCCCACAAAAACTAACTAGCGAAGAAAAAGCCTTGCTCGAAAAGTTACGCAATTCACCCAATTTCAATCCCGGTGAAGGGAAAAAAGATCGTTCTTTTTTCGAAAAAATGAAAAATATGTTTGGTTAAACTTGGGGTTAATTACACATTATCCCGCACACTTATTTTTATTCCGTTACATAAAAACGGTAATATTGTAGCATGAACGATGTTATATTTCGGGCA
>CALEWF010000253.1 GCA_937925455.1 uncultured Flavobacteriales bacterium
CGACAGAATGAATGAACTTGTTTTTATTGGTCAAGATATGGAAAAGGAAAAAATTATCGCAGATCTCGAAAAGTGTTTGTTACAAGAAGATGAAATAAGATTATTTGAAAATCAAATTCGTTTTGCAGACCCATTTCCTAAGAATATATAGACTCGGATTCAGTTCACTATTCAACTCCTTTGCTATTAAAACTTCCAAATTCTAATGACAAATCTAGATTTAAACTGCCTAAGCTAGTTTGTATTCTGCTGCGGATGGCAGTGGAAAGACCGCAGGGGCGAAGCCCACAGGGCACGGGGGAGCGGGGCTGAGGGCACGAAGACACCGCTACCCCGATGCCATGCGTGGCTGAGCCCCGAGGACTTGGAACGAACAGCCGCAAAAAGCAGCCTTATAATTTGCGTATAATTAGTAAATTTTTTTAAAATTATTTAAAGCGAAATTTCTAACCCAAAATGATCAACTAATTTCTTCAGTGCCGGATTTTTCTTCATCAGTGCCTCTAGTTTTTCGGCGGGGGTAACTGGAATTTTAGCAGTGGTATCCTGTCGAATTACGGCTTCCATCTCTATTTTTCCATTATTTAGTACCTTCCGTAAATGTGATAAAAATTCTACCCTGAATTCGCTGAATTCAGGTTCTTGGCCTTTGTGATCTAATACAAATTCAATCGTTAAATTTTCGTTTATCTTGGGCACATTTCTTTTCATCATAGCATACCATGTCATTTTTTTCTGCTGCATGAGTTGATTTAAATATTCTGCCCAAACCTTCTCAAATTTTTCAGTAGTAAATCCCTCCGATTCATTGACTTCTAAAACCTCTGGCGTGGTTGATTCTTTGTTTTGTTGAGCATGAAAGTTTTTAATTGAAATGGTTCTTCGAGGTACTGCTTTGCTGGATGATGAATGAATTGGATTTGTAAACGATTTAACAGGTTCTGCCTTCGATGTAAACATGTTACCTTGATGCAAAGACGAAATATCTGTATGCTTTGAAGTAGCCGATTGATTGACCGGGGTTGTTAATTCAGAATTTTTTTTTTTAATCCGGCTAATTGCATCAAAGCTATTTCTACCAATAAACGTTTGTTATTGGCTGTACGGTAATTCAAGTCATTATCGTTGATGATTTTTAACCCCTGCATTAAAAATTCCGCACTACAACTTTTCGCTTGCCGCTCATAACGTTCACGTATCTGCTCCCCTACTTCCAGCAATTTGAGTGTAATTTCATCTTGCCCCACCAGCAAGTTTCTGAAATGGTCGCCCAGTCCGGTTAGAAAATGTTGCCCGTCAAAACCATTGGTCAACACATCATTAAAGAGTAACAATAAGCCTTTGTAATCACCAGCTAATGCCAAGTCGGTTACTTTAAAATAATAGTCGTAATCGAGGATGTTAAGATTATCAATCACATCCTTGTAAGTAATTTTAGTTCCGGCAAACGTTACAATGCGGTCAAAAATGGAAAGTGCATCCCGCAAAGCCCCATCAGCTTTTTGAGCAATAATATGCAACGCATCCGGTTCTGCGTCTATTCCTTCTTTTACAGAGATACGTGCCAAATGATTGGCAATATCATCTACGGAGATGCGATGAAAATCAAATACCTGACAACGGGAAAGAATGGTAGGAAGAATTTTATGTTTTTCAGTAGTAGCTAAAATAAATATAGCATGTGCCGGTGGCTCTTCCAAGGTTTTCAAAAAGGCATTGAAAGCTGCAGCCGACAACATGTGTACCTCATCAATAATAAATACACTGTATTTACCTAATTGCGGGGCGATGCGTACCTGCTCTATCAAGGTACGAATATCATCTACCGAATTGTTGGAAGCAGCATCCAACTCATGAATATTGAATGAATGCGAAGTATTAAAGGCTTCGCACGATGCACATTTATTACAAGGTTCAATGGATGGACTTAAGTTCAAGCAATTAAGCGTTTTTGCCATGATGCGTGCACAGGTGGTTTTTCCCACCCCACGAGGACCGCAAAACAAAAATGCATGCGCAATTTTTTGCATTTTTATAGCATTGCGGAGTGTATTGGTAATATGCATCTGACCCACCACATCATCAAAGGTTTGTGGGCGATACTTTCTGGCTGAAACAATAAATTCTTTAGTTGCTTTCATTGCAGTTCAAAAATAGCCATTGAACTTGTGCTTTAAAAAAATTGTTGATAACTTCGTGGTGCTTGTTTATGAAAAAAATTTCTTTCATCAAACGTTTAGTTTTTGTTATACCGGTATTCTTTTCACTTACACTGAGTTTTTTACCGGATGCAATACTTACTTATTTTCATAAACATCATCACGTATCTTGCGAAACGCATCTGCGCAACCAATTTAGCTTAGAATCTGAACATATTCATTGTGAGTTTCCCGATTTATACCTAAGTTTTTTTGAAGATACGCCTAATATACTTTCCTACTTCCCGATAGTTTTAGGCTATTTTTACAATGCTGAAATTTTTGTTCCACATATATTATCTATTCGGCATTTTATAGGCCGTGCCCCGCCTTTATTCCTTTAAATTTTTTACTTCTTTTATTGCAATTTCAACCATGGAAATTGTAATGTACTGATATTTTTTAATGCTTTATTTTTATTGAAACAATTTATTATCATCATATTATTCGTTCAATCAGCATGGTATTTGCCGGCACAAAACTTTTCTATTAGAGGAAAAGTAACCGACAACAATGGACAACCTTTGCCCGGAGCCAATGTTCATTTGCATGAAACCATGCAGGGAACCATTACCCGGGAAGATGGGACGTATGAATTAAAGAATATCCGTCCAGGCCATTATCACCTGCATGTAGAATACTTGGGATTTAAATCCATCAATGATGAAATAGACATTGTAACAAATGATTTGATAAAAAATTACACACTCTTGGAATCAACCTTGGAAATCAGCCAATACTTAGTAGAAGAAAGCATGCTGAAAACTCGGGAGAAAGAATCTACGCTGAAGATTACATTGGTTGATAAAAAATTCATGGAACGCCATGCCGGATTCACGCTCATGAATCAATTGGATGTACTTCCGGGTATTAATGTAATTAACACCGGGACCGGTATTTCCAAGCCCATTATTCGAGGGTTTAGCTTCAATCGGGTAATTGTAGCAGACAAAGGGATTAAACAAGAAGGCCAACAATGGGGATGGGACCATGGATTAGAGATAGATGCCTTTGATGTGGAGCGTGTGGAAATCATAAGAGGTCCATCTTCGCTGATTTATGGCTCGGATGCCATTGGCGGCGTCATTAACATCCGGTTGCCTGAAATGCTACCAGAAAATACGCTACAAGTCAATGTATTATCTACTTATCGAAGCGTGAATAATTTATGGGGTGTATCATCGCAAGTGAGAATGCGTTGGAAAGATTTATCGCTACACATGCGATACACCCAGCAGGAATATGGAGATTACCGGGTGCCTGCCGATTCTTTTTTATACATTTCATACTGGTTAAAACTGCTGAATCAACAACTAAAAAACACGGCCGGAAAAGAGCAAAATTTTAGTGTATCCATGGGAATCACCAAAAACTGGGGATATAGTTTCATTACTGTATCGCGGGTATTTCAAAAAGCCGGATTCTTTGCAGGAGCACACGGCATACCGAAATCTTATCAATTACAAGATGATGGGAACGCCCGAAACATTGATTTGCCGTATCAACAAATAGAGCACTGGAAAGCCATTTGGAACAACAACATACGCATTGGGAAAAGCTGGCTGGAGGCTGACGTAGGTTTTCAGCAGAACTTTCGGAATGAATATTCCTACCCGCACAATCACGGGCAATATTATATTATTGATTCAACCAACATTGAACATCAGTTTACCTTACAAACATACTCCGGAAATCTCCGGCTGCATTTGGGTAACAGCGGCATGCACTGGATTGTAGGAATAAATACTCAGTACCAACAAAACCGTTCGGCCGGATTTGCTTACTTAATTCCACACTTTAACCAATGGCAGGGGGGAATATTTGTTCATTTTAGAAAAGAATTTAACAAGCGACTTAGCTTGAATACCGGAGCCAGGTTTGATGCAGCTTGGCAAAAAGTTTTCCGTTATGAAATGCCATTGTATAATATTCAGGGCACATATGTTGGTACTGCTGTTAAAACATTTGGCTTTGAGAAATTTTATGCCAACGGTACAGGCAATGTAGGATTATCCTGGCAAAAAAATGAACATCTCAGCCTTCGCTGGAATCTCGGAAGCAGTTTCCGAATACCTACCGTTCCAGAACTTACCTCCAATGGGGTGCATCATGGTACCTTTCGGCACGAAGTAGGAGATTCTGCATTAACGCAGGAACGTGGAATTCAGTTAGATTTTATTACAGATATTCAACGTAAAAAATGGAACCTGTCGATAAGTCCGTTCTTTTATTATTTCCACAACTTTATTTATTTACGTCCATCCGGCGAATTTTCACCCTTGCCCGAAGCCGGACAAATGTATATCTACAGCCAAGCCAATACCATTCAAACCGGACTGGAAATTCAGCAGGATGTACATTTTACCGACAACCTGCACATGAATACTATAATTGATTATGTATTTGGCTTTAATTTAGATGATGGTTATCCCCTTCCCTTTATTCCTCCCGGCATGATGCATATTGAATTGGAGTATGAACTTAAAACTCGAAGTAAAATAATTAAGGATACATACTTTAGAATTTTGCCTCAAGGAGCATTGCCCCAGATGTTTACTGCCAGAAATGAAAAAACCACACCAGGGTATGTATTGTTAAATGCCGGAGTAGGTACTTTGCTGAATTGGAAGATGTTCAAATTAGACCTTAAGGCTGAAGTACAAAACATGCTTAATCAGCGATACATGGTGCATGTAAATCGCTATCGTATATTAAACCTTCCGGAGCCGGGTATTCAATTCATTATTTCGGCTATCTTATCATTTCAACAAACCTTTGCTTCAAAAAAATCATGAACAAAATTGATGCATATACGGTGTGGTTGAAATTCCTGAAAAAAACAGGAACAATATTCCTTGTTTTTGCCTTCTTGGTTATACAAATTCCAGATGCGTTTTGGCAACAATTGCATACCCATGAACACCATGACTGTGGACTACTCGACGTCATTCATAAATATACACCAGACTGTAATTTGGAGCAACGTTTTATTTCGCCTTGGAAGAGTAAATTATTTAAACCATTATCTTTAATAATTACTTGTGCAGTATTTATCATCTATTCGAATTTAATCACTGATTTTCAGCAAATAAAATTTAAACTAATTAACAATAAATCACCTCCATGTAATTATTTTTTCATCATTCATCAACCTTAATCATTCGATAAAAATTTATTGTATTATTTACTAAAATTTTATTTATGAACAATTTAATAAAAAAATTTAATTATTTTTTGGCAATAGCTATAGCCATCATATTTCAAGCTTGCAGCAAGGATTCCGAAAAACCTGTAATTACTATCAATGAACCTACCAATGGTGAAACATTTAATGTAGGTGATGAAATTCATGTAGACTTTACTATAACTGATAATGATGAACTCAATCAATTTAAAATTGATGTTCATGGTTCACATGATGGACATACCCATGGCAAATTAGCCGAAATTTTACCGGCTTTTGATACCATCATTATTGAAAATGTAAACGGAAGTAGCGTTAACCGACACATCCACATTGATATTCCCAATGGTATATGGCCAGGTCCCTATCATGTGATAATTTATGCTACCGACAAATCAGGGAACGAAAACATGGAAGAAGTAGATATCACTATTCGAAATCCCATAGATTTGTTAGCCCCTACAATTACTATCACTGCACCTACAGATGGTAGCACCTTGGCTTCAAGTTTTACCGTCAATGCTACCATAACTGATAAACTAAGTGATGGAGTTACGGATGGAGAAATCAGACGAATTGAGGTGAAATTAGTTAAAGGTTCACAAACCTTTGATTTAGGTGATTTTGATGAGTCCACTAACTTTAGTTCTGCCTTTAGCCAGTCAACAGGTGCATTTGCCAGAACATTTAATATTCCTTCAGGTATTGGCTCAGGTGCTGCTGAACTGGAAGTGGAAGCCTATGATTCTTACTTCAATAAAGCACATGCACATATTAATGTGATTATCCCATAAATTTGCCATCTAAAAAAACTGCCCCAAACCCATTTGCAGGTTTGGGGCAGTTTTTATTATCTTAGTTGCATCTTATTGACACATGAAAAACATTTTTTTATTTCTAGTAAGCCTTGTTACTATTACAATTATTACTTCTTGCGGCGGAGGTGATGGATTAAAGCCGGATGTAGAAGTTGCAGTACCTTCTCCAAATACTCGTTATTGGGTTGGTTCCCAAATCTTAGTTGATGCCATATTGACCAATAATTCTATTATAGACCAATACAAGATAGAATTAAAATTAGCTCCGCCCTGCGAACCTCTGGATAGCGCTTTGGTTAATAGTTCGTGGCAAATCTTTGCTAATAACTCTTACCTCCATGTATCACCCCCAGCCTACAACGGCACTACCATTCAAGGCACCATTAACATTCCTAACAATTTTACACCGGGAAAATACCACCTCATTGTATCGGCTTTGAATAATCAATTTAATGAAGGGAGAGATACTGTACCTGTAATGATATATAATCCAATAGATACCATAGCTCCGGATATAATTTTAACTGCACCAATTGACGGCGCTTCGATTAACAGGGGTGATTCTTTAATAATATCAGGCTCTGTAAATGAGGTGTTATCTGACCTTTCTGCCGGGACCATGCATCGCATTAAAATTACGTTGGTACCTCAGTTTACAGGATATAATTCCATTGAAATATTTAATTCAACAACCTCCGTTGTAACAGCGTTTAATTATTCATACTTCATAGCCAACACAATACCTAACGGTAATTATATTCTCCGAATTATAGCCATTGATGCTTTCAATAATTTCAGGCAAATCAATCTGGGGATAAGTATTATCAACTGACCAGACTACTCAGCTGAAATTATTTTATTCTTCTTCATTTCCTTCATATCACCAACGCTTTTCACTATCTTTGCAACCTAAAGCAAAGGCGATATGTTTGAAAATCTGTCCGAAAAATTTGACAAAGCATTCAAGGTCTTAAAAGGCCATGGAAAAATTACTGAAATTAACGTAGCAGAAAGCCTCAAAGAAGTTCGCCGGGCCCTGCTTGACGCTGACGTAAACTTCAAAATCGCCAAGCAGTTTACAGAAACAGTAAAAGAAAAAGCACTGGGTCGCGAAGTATTAACGGCTGTTTCTCCCGGACAATTGATGGTAAAAATAGTTCATGAAGAACTAACAGCCTTGATGGGCGGAGACAAAACCGACCTGAAACTCAAAGGAAACCCATCGGTTATTTTAATGGCTGGATTGCAAGGTTCAGGTAAAACCACGCATACCGGAAAATTAGCCAATTTCATAAAGAAAAAACTGGGAAAAAGTGTGATGCTTGTAGCTGCTGACGTATATCGTCCGGCAGCGATTGACCAATTGCATGTACTTGGCGAACAGGTAGGTTGTACCGTTTATTCAGAGCGTGAAAATAAAAACCCGGTATCCATTGCGCAAAATGCCATCAAAGAAGCTAAACTGAAAGGTTTTCAGGTGGTGATTGTGGATACGGCCGGCCGCTTGGCAGTGGATGAAGAAATGATGAACGAAATTGAGCAAATTAAAAAAGCGGTAAATCCGGATGAAATTCTCTTCGTGGTAGATGCCATGACCGGGCAAGATGCAGTAAATACCGCCAAAGCCTTTAATGACCGTCTGGATTTTGATGGAGTTATTCTTACCAAATTAGATGGAGATACCCGGGGCGGTGCAGCTTTATCCATCAAGGCAGTTGTTAATAAGCCCATTAAGTTTGTCGGTACCGGTGAAAAAATGGATGCCCTGGATGTGTTCTATCCCCAACGTATGGCCGACCGGATATTGGGAATGGGAGATATTGTTTCGCTGGTAGAGCGTGCCCAGGAACAATACGATGTGGAACAAGCCCGAAAACTGCAAAAGAAAATTGCCAAAAACCAATTTGATTTCGATGATTTCTTAGCTCAAATTCAGCAAATCAAAAAAATGGGAAATCTCAAAGACCTCATAAGCATGATACCCGGTATGGGAAAAATGGTAAAAGACCTAGATATTGATGATAATGCATTCAAAAGCATTGAAGCCATCATCTATTCTATGACTCCCAAAGAAAGAGCTCATCCGGAAATTTTAAACGGAAGTAGAAAACTACGCATTGCTAAAGGAAGCGGCACCTCTATTCAAGAAGTAAACAGGCTAATAAAACAGTTTGACGATATGCGCAAAATGATGAAGTTGATGAGCAACAAGCAAAACTTGGCTAAACTAATGCGTAACATGCCCCGTATGAACTAACCAACATTAAAAGCACGAACCCCTACGATATATGCAAATTATAGACGGAAAAAAAGTTTCGGAAGAACTAAAAGAAAAAATAAAACAGGAAACTACCTCTTGGATCAATCATGGCGGCAAAAAACCACACTTATGTGCTATTTTGGTTGGTAACGATGGGGCAAGCCATACCTACGTGGCAGCCAAAATGAAAGATTGTGAATCTATTGGTTTTACATCCTCCATTTACCGTTTTAATGATACCATTTCCGAAGAAGAACTATTAAACACGATACGAGAAATCAATGCCAATCCGGATATAGACGGCCTTATTGTTCAATTACCACTACCTAAGCATATTTCAGTAGATAAAGTAACTCAAACCATTGCTCCTGAAAAAGATGTGGACGGGTTTCATCCTCAAAACGTAGGCAGATTGTCCATTGGATTACCTACTTACGTCTCTGCCACTCCTTTTGGAATCATGCAATTACTCAACTATTACAAAATAGATACAGTAGGTAAACACTGCGTTGTATTGGGTAGAAGCAACATTGTAGGCACACCGGTAAGTATCCTCATGTCCAGAAACACCATTCCAGGTAATGCCACGGTTACCTTATGCCACAGCAAAACCCAAAACCTCGAAGATTATACCCGAAACGCCGATATTATCATTGCAGCCATTGGTATTCCTGAATTTTTAAAAGCTCATATGGTTAAACCCGATGCCGTCGTTATAGATGTTGGAATCACCCGTGTTGCTGATACTTCAAAAAAATCAGGGTATCGGCTGGTAGGTGATGTAGCTTATGATGAAGTAGCGCCACTATGTAGTTATATTACCCCTGTTCCTGGTGGTGTTGGACCTATGACTCGCATCGGGCTGCTTATGAATACACTTAAATCTGCCCGGAAAGAAATTTATTCCGGCAAAATTTAAAATCTGTTTATCTTTACTTTTGATTTGTTACCAACCAAAAAACACATCAAATGAAGCACAAAGGATTATTTCTTGTAGCTATTGTATTTGCTACCACAGTAACGGTAATGGCTCAAAAAATGACGGCTGGCGATCGCATCAAAATGATGACCGCCCAGGAAAACATTGAAAAAAACAATTTAGAAGAAGCCTACAAGCTTTATCGCGAAGTTCACCGTAATGTACCCAATAATGCAGAAGTGAATTTTCAGTGTGGAAAAACGGCATTTGCGTTAAAAAGATATAATGAAGCAGATATTTACTTCACCAAAGCACTTAACATCAATCCCAAAATTAGTAAAGAATTAAAAATGTGGATTGGCAGAACACAACACATGCTAAATCAACTTACCGATGCCAAAGCTTCGCTGGAAGAATTTAAAGCTACGTTGAAAGGAAAACAGCAACAAACCCACATCGTCAATGAATACATTTATCAAGTGGAAGTGGCACAAAAATTAATCGCCAATCCGGTAAACGTGGTAATTAAAAACATGGGAAAAGAAATTAATTCTGAATATCCCGAAAGCAATCCTTCCATCACAGCCGATGGCCAAACCTTTATTTTTACAACTGCCCGACCTGATAACGTTGGCGGAAAAATTGACCCCGAATTTGGAATCTATTATCAGGATATTTGGATGAGTACCAAAGACCCAAATACCGGCGCATGGACAGAAGCTGAAAAGCTGGGTGGAGAATTGAATACACCCGATCATGACGCTAATTTGAGCATTTCATCCGATGGAAGTGTAATTTTTGTGTATCGAAGTGTAAGAGGTGGAGATATTTATTATTCCAAAAAGAACAAAAAAGGCGAATGGCGTACCCCAGAAGCCGTTGGCGGGAAAGTAAATACTACTTATTTTGAATCAGGAGCCTGCATGAGTGCAGACAAAAAAGAATTATATTTTATCAGTGAACGGGTTGGTAAAGGAAAAGGAAACGGCGATATCTGGGTAGCCAAAAAAACCGGAAGCTTTGAATATGGTGAAGCAGAAAACTTATCCATCTTAAATACCATTGATGATGAAAGCTCCGTATTTCTTCATCCAAACGGAAAAACCCTTTTCTTCAGCTCTAACTGTAAAGAATCCATTGGAGGCTATGATATTTTTAAATCAGATCTCGTAGATGGAAAATGGACCACCCCCGTAAATTTAGGGTATCCCATCAACACATTAGGAGATGAAATGATGTTTACTATCTCTGCCGACGGGCAAACCGGTTATTATGTTACTAAACGTGATGATAGTTTTGGAGGATATGATATTTACGAAGTAGATTTATCCAATTATCGCATTCCCAATTTGGATAAACCCTACGCTGGATCTCAAACTATTACCATTGGCGAAGCCGTATCAATTCTAAAAGGACGTATCCTCGATAAAAAAGACGGAGAACCCATGGAAGTAGTAGTACGTATTGAAACCGAAGCCGGCAAACTGCTTGAAGAGCTACAAACCAACGAAAACGGGGAATATTTTATTACACTGCCCGGTGATGCTAAATATAAAATCTCCATTAAAGCCAAAGATTACAAACCCATCGAAGAAGTTGTATTTATTCCCAAATCGGGAACTAAATCTGAAATTGTAGTCCGTTCTTACCTCATGGAAGAAGATTAAATGTTATGTTTTCTTCCAACATAGCAAACATTGAAGTAAAAAAAACTGGACAACTAACAGGCCATGCACAACCGGTATATGCATTAGAAAAAATACCCGATTCTTCGTTCATCATCTCGGCAGGCGGCGATCGTTGGATTGCTTTGTGGGATCTTCATTCCTTGCAGTCTGTCAAAGCCTTGGCACAGGCTACCTCTACAGTGTATGCCTTATGTTTTATCCCTGATTTTAATTTTCTTGCCGTTGGTGAAGCTTCCGGCACATTGCATATTCTTGATATCCATGCGTGCAAACCCATAAAATATTTTACTACCCACAGGCAGGCAATTTTTAAATTACTTTATCATCCCACACGCCGTTGGCTTTACGCTTCCACCGCTAATGGAGAAATATCGGTTTGGGATTTAGAAAAACTCTCCTTGTTGCATGCTATCAAAATCTCCACCGAAAAAATACGCGGATTAGCCATTGACCCCATCACCAATTTATTAGCAGTAGCCTGTTCAGACCGCCTAATCTATATTTTTTCCGATGAGTTGAATTTAATACATCATTTCCCTGCCCATAGCTGGGCTACAAATACCGTAATTTGGCACCCTTCCGGCGATATAATTTCCGCTTCCCGCGATGCTCATATTCGACGTTGGAAAATTGAATCTAACTCCGAACAACTTCTTGAAAATATTCCGGCTCACAACTATGCCATTTATTCCTTAGCCTTTTCGCCAAACCTACAGTTCATGGCTTCTGCCAGCCGTGATAAAACCATAAAAATCTGGAATGCACACAATCTACAATTTTTATACCGTATCAATAAAGAAAAAAATCAGGGACATACCCATTCAGTCAATCATATCATTTGGCATTCATGGAACAACCTGCTGGTTTCTTGCAGCGACGATAAACAAATCATGGTTTGGCAAATGGAAATGCTAAACATCTAACAACCCTGAAATTATGTGTTAATACAATTAAATTGTCATTAGTGTAATAATAATAGGCTGCTTAAGCGGCTGTCCGTTACAAGTCCTCGGGGCTCAGCCACACATGGCATCGGGGTAGCGGTGTCTTCGTGCCCTCAGCCCCGCTACCCCGTGCCCTGTGGGCTTCGCCTCTCCGGGCTTTTCACTGCCATCCGCAGCAGTACGCCCTTTAGGGTGAATGATTTGAAGATGAGTTGATTTGAAGATGAGTTGATTTGAAGATGTATTATTTGCATGGTATTCATAATTCGTAATTGATAATTGGTGTAGAGGGTGTGTAAATTTCAAACCGCATTGTCAATGCGTTTTAGGTAGTTTGTCGTGTACGGTGTATGCGTTTTAGCATACAGATTGCTTTGGGCTGTCGCCCTCGCAATGGCGTGCAGTGCAACAGGGTAGCGGGTGTATCCGCCCTACGAGACAGAGAAACACGCGGCTGCTCCCCCTCTAATGCAGTATGCTTAAAAATTCTAATCACAATTTTGGGTTTATAACCTCTGTGTACCTTCGTGCTCTCTGTGATGAAACTCTTACTCACAAAGCAAATTCTTCGTCCATTTCTCGAAGAGCTCTATTTGTCCGTTAGATGGGTCAGCCACTACTTTTACGGTATAATCCGGATAAAAATTATTTTCTTCAGGCAATAATTCTATCATACGCACCCGATTGTCGGGGGTTTTAGTTCGCAAATGCAACAGCTCACCATGAAAATATTCAAACCATGCTTTGGTATTACCATTAATGCTGAATCCATTGATGGTTGCTATCACCTCACCTACCTGCATACCGGCACGCAATGCTGGAGAATCAGGAGCTAATTGTGTGATTTTTCCACTATCTTCTAACTTAATACCGTAGTTGCGTTCATATAATTCTTTCGAAGGAGTAACTTGCAGCTCCAAGCCGGCTTTTAATAATGTACTTCGTAAAATAGGCTCAAAATCTTTACTACCAAATACATAATTTTCAAAAAATGTATCCCAACGTTCAGCAGAGATTTGTTCAATAATTTGTTTATAATCATCCGAAGTATATCCCTTGCCGTTGCATGCAAATTCAAAATATAACCGGCGCATCACATCATCTAAGCGATAGCTTCCGGCAGTTTTCTCAATTAAAAGTATATCGGTCATCAACGCTAACAAAGCCCCTTCGGTATAAATAGAGGTTTTTCGATAAGGCACCCCCGGCTCATAACCGTCTATCCACATATCAAACGAAGCTTCTGATACGGGCATACTTAAACGGGCATAGTTATGAAAATGTTTTTTTAATAGCTCATGCAAGGTTTCAAAATATTGCGCCTGCGAAAATACACGGCTACGATACAGCATGATATCCCCCATGTAGGTTGTAACACCTTCAGCTACATATCCGGTACGGAAATAATTTTCTTTGGTAAAATCATAAGGCATCATCTCGGCTGGTCGTATTTTTTTTATATTCCAGCTATGATAAAATTCATGCGAGCTCAATCCTAAAAAATCCACATAGCTTTCTTTGAACACCTGATACGTAGGACCAATCATACACACCGTACTGTTTTCATGCTCTACGCCATGATACGATTTGTGCGGGGTAATTTGAAATAAAAAATGATATTCTGGTTCAGGAAATTCATCAAATGCTAATATCTGCTCGCTGATAAAACGGGAAAAATCGTTTTCTAAACGAATAAAATCTGGCTTACACTCACCCTGAAACCATAAATGTACCTTCAATTTTTGCACTTCAAATAAATGATGTTTCAACGTGGGACTGGCTATTAACGGACGATCAGCTAACTCATCAAAATTTCTGGCAGTAAGAATATAGGGATTTTCAGAAATTACTTTTAAACCCGTTGCTATGCGATAATGAGAGGGAACATCTAAATACATTTCGCAAGGCAGATGCTCTTTCCCTTCTACAAACAAAAAACAATTCACTGGATTGATGTACACTTGTGATTCATCCAAAAAGGTTGAACCAGCATTCAATACTCCGGCATAATACTCATAGTTAACAACAATTTCTTGATTTCCTTTAGTTTGCACTTCCCAGCATTCGCGGTGCGTTTTACTTACTTTTAATTCATTTCCTTGTATATCGTAAACTTTAATGTATCGAATATTTTTTGCAAAATTTCCCAATTCATAACGACCCGGACGCCATGCTGCTAAACGCAGATTTAATGCATTTTGATCTATATCACAAATTTTCATCCGAAATATTAAGTACTGCGAAGAGGGTAATGAACAGCTTATATGATAAGTAATCATCAGAAAATTTTTTTCCAAAAATATCAAATCTATACAGGTTTTTATTAAATTCATATTATGTAATAGAAAAACCGTTATAATGCAAGGTTATTTTTGACTTCTGTAATAACAGCCAACTAAGGGAAATAACCACTTGGATTCAATCAACTATTTTACTTCAATGGCAATAAACCTCATGGCAGATGTTTTTAATTGGTATATTTTATCTGTGTTCTCTGTGATTATAATTTTTCTGTTAAAATGGCTACAGTCAGACTTTGTCTTTCTGGTTACCTCTGAAAAATTTCTAATGCATAATTTGCAATAAATTATAAAAAAATATTGCACCCAATAGGTGCAATATTTACAGCAATTTCCTCTATATTTAATTTTATTCAATAATCAAACGTTGTTCAACATATATTTTATAATCTGGTGTGTGAAAAACAATTTGATATATTCCTTTGGGAAACCAGTCTGGTATTTTTAATGAATTTCCGGTCATTTCAAAACGACTTTGTTGTTGATTAGATAAATTAGTAATCACAACCTGAAAGCTATTCACACCATCCGGAAGATTTTTCAGATAAATCACTTCACCCGATTTTAAAGGATTAGGGAAAGCCATAATTTTTTGACTAATAGCAAAATCTTGTTCTTCCGTTTTAAGATCAGAAGGATAATCAAATTTGTCTTCTTCAAAATTTTCTTTATACGTTATCATCCCATTAGCTGAAATATTTATTCCACTAATAACGCGATTCACAGTTCCCACATAGCGGTCGTCCGAAAGGTTATTCGTTCCTTTGTCATCCCATATTTCAGCCCATACAAAATAACTGTCGTTGCCACAACACGGTCTTACCCCCCAATCGGAAATATAGTACTTTGCATATAATTGTACTTGAAATAGAGCCGATACGAAAAACATGATCACTAGTTTCATATTCTCAATTTTTATTTAAAATTAAAATTTAAAATTTATTAAAACAAATTAAATGTATAATTATGGACAATCTCTTAAAAAATCTGTTCCAAGCCTTATATCATCAATGCTGTTATTAGGTGTATTTTTATCATCATACCATGCAATAACAATAATTTTACAATTACCATCCACAATAACCTTTTCAATAACACAATAAACTTTTGCATACGATGCAATGGTTGAGCCCATCATAAATGACGATGCAAGCAAAAAATTTTTAATTATCTTCATAAAAACACTAATTTTTAATTTTTATTTTATTTCCCCTACTCTCTTAAGTGGCTTTTCGGGTTTCGCCTGCTTATTGGTCTTTAAGCAATACAAAAATAGAAAGAAAGAAAGAAAGAAAAAGTTATTAACAATTTATCAACAATCCTAATCTCCCTTATTGTGTTTTTTATTTATCATATTCTCCTATAAATCCCCTTTCAGGTTATTTCGCCATGGGTATAGCCAGCCCACCGCGTCTTTTCGAGGGCTTCGCAGAAGCCCAAAGCATCTCCCGATATTCTCCTCGTCTTTAAGAGCCCCGATGCAATTGGGGCGTGTTAATCTCACATTAAGACTTTGCCGTGTTAAGAGTGCAAGGATGAAATTGCTTCGTCTCGATATTCATCGGGACTCGGAATGACGGAGAAGGAATAGCTGAGATCGCGATGACGATTACAAACACAAAGCACTCAAAGAAGGAGTTATAATAAAAAAAGACGGCATTCTGTGTACTTTGTGTAAACCTTTGTGCCCATTGTGGTAAAAAATCAATAACCCGATAACAATGTTGAATAATTGGTAAACAAATTAAATCATAGCGCACGGTGGCACATCGATGCAATAAATGAACACCGATTCAATCTGTGCCAATCCGTCCTATCCGTGTCATCCGTGTGCTATTTATTGGACTGGATTTTTATCCGTCTGTATGTTAATTTAAAATTTTCATGGATATTTTTAAAAATAATTAATTAAACTTATTTCTGCTTTACAGCAATTAAGAATTTGTACGTATAACTTAGATTTTATATTTTAAATTAAAATCCTAACGAAATCTTAAGCAAGTTTAACCAAGATTTAGCCAAATAAGAATATCCTTTATCACTAAAATTTAAATAACAAAGGTAAATTTATTTTAAATAATAGTTTTAAAAGATTTTTTTATGCAAATTTTAAAAATAGCATATCAATTTCAATTATTAATTACTGATAATAATTAAATTTTTTTACTGCTGTCCGATAAAAATAATGTGTATGTATTCAACCCAAAATTTTCATTAGAATATTTTAATTATCCTGCATTAGAGAGGGAGGGGCATCGGGTGTATCCGTCTCGTAGGGGCGGTTACACCCGATGCCCCTCCCTGCCGGGGATGGAAGTGGAAAGCCCGCAGAGGCGAAGCCCACAGGACACGGGGTAGCGGGGCTGAGGGCACGAAGACACCGCTACCCTGATGCACTGTGTGGCTGAGCCCCGAGGACTTGTAACGGACAGCCCCTTAGGCAGCCATGTAATAAAAAATTCAAAAAATACTGAGGTTTAAATTTATCTTAGACAACAGTGAAAACTTTTATTCTACAACCAGTCGTTGTTGAATAAAAATAGTATTATCCGATGAGTTAATAACAACTTGATAAATCCCCTTTTCTAACCAATCTGGAACAATCATTGAGTTACCATTAAATTGAAATTGAAATTGTTTTTGATTGAGTAGATTACTAACTTTAACATTCAAAATAATGTTACTATTACTATCTAAATTCTTTAAATAAATTTTTTCACCTGCTTTAATTGGATTAGGATAAATAAATATTCTATCATCTTCAAAAGAATTATTTTCTTGGGGAAATTCGATCTCGGTATCTTGATTTAAAATTTTATCAATATCAACAGTTCCACCCAATCGAAAAGTTAATCCACAACTTAATCTTCTTGCCCTTCCTAAATAGATATCATCAGAAATATTATTAGTACCATTATCATCCCATATATCCGCCCAAAAGAAATAACAATTTGTTCCACAGCAAGGATAATATCCCCAATCTCCAATGTAATATTTAGCATACACGAGGGGTGAGAATACAATTAAAATAACCAAAAACAAATTTTTCATAAGCTTAAGATTTAAATTAGACTAATTTAAATTATTA